>JAWOJY010000032.1:0-8494 GCA_033854515.1 Nitrospirota bacterium | reverse complement strand
GAAGCGTATCGCGCCGAGCTCTCCTATTTCGGACAGGCAGGCATCCCGGAGGACGATATACTCGAGATCGCGACGCGGAGCGGAGCGAGACTGCTGGGCCTGGAATAAAGTTCCGAAGAACGTGCCGAGAGTTCGGATAACCTTAAGGCTGAGGAGCACGGGTACTGCTGTTTCGACATCCTACATCGGTATTTTTCTCCGCGCTTTCGGCGTTCTTTCCGGTGAGTACATAATACCGGTGGAGGTTTTTTCATGAGGGTAGGTATTTTGTCGGGCGGCGGCGACGCGCCGGGACTGAATGCGGTCATCCGGGCCGTCACCAAGACGGCTATATTCAAGTACGGCTGGGAGGTGACCGGGATCCTCGATGGGTTCGAAGGGCTGCTCACTCCAACGAAGACTCGCCAGCTCACATCGTGGAACACACGGGGCATCCTGTTTATCGGCGGCACCATCCTCGGCACGACCAACCGGGGCAATCCTTTTGCCCATAAGACCGTCGTGAGCGGCAGGGAAATCGTCGAGGACATGTCGTCCATGGTCCTCGGCAATATCAAGGAGCTCGGTCTCGATGCGCTCATTGTGATCGGCGGCGATGGATCGCTCAAGATCGGGCACAGACTCTACAAGCTCGGCGTGCCGGTGATTGGCGTGCCGAAAACGATCGACAATGATCTCATGGCCACGCACGTGACCTTCGGTTTCCAGACCGCCGTGGACACGGCCACGGAGGCCCTGGACAAGCTCCACACCACGGCTGAAAGTCATCAGCGGGTGATCGTGCTCGAAGTCATGGGAAGGTATGCGGGCTGGATCGCCCTCAAGGCGGGCATCGCAGGCAGCGCCGATGTCATTCTCATTCCCGAGATCCCGTTCGACATGGGGAAGGTGGCGTCGAAACTCATGGAACGCAAGAAGGCGGGGAGAAATTCGAGCATCGTGGTCGTGGCCGAAGGCGCGAAATCGGTGGACGGCCAGACGGCGGTGCGTGAGAAGGCGGCGGACGGATATGTGCTGCGGTTCGGCGGCATGGGCGAGATCGTCGGCGACGAGATCGGCAAGCGTACGGGCTTCGAGGTGCGCGTGACCGTGCTCGGACACGTGCAGCGCGGCGGCAGCCCCTGTCCCTACGACCGGCTGCTCGCCACCCGCTACGGGGCCGCGGCGGTGGAACTCATCGCCAGGAGAAAATTCGGCGAGATGGTCTCGTACCGTCCGCCCGAAATCACCTCCGTGCCTCTGGAACAGGCCATCAGCTCGCTCAAGTTCGTCGACCCCGATGACGAACTCGTCAAAATGGCCGAAGGAATGGGGGTGAGCTTCGGCAGATGAGCCCCATCGTCCTCGTGTTCTTCACCGTCTACGGCGGCGTCCATGTGTACGCGTTCCTGCGCGCGCGGAGCGCTCTCGGCTTCGGGACTGCGGCAGGCGTCGCGCTCGCGGCGTTCATGCTCGTCATGGTGATGACGCCGTTCATCGTCCGCGTACTTGAAAATCAGGGATACGATCTTACGGCGAGGACCCTGGCCTATGTCGGCTATCTCTGGCTGGCTGTGCTTTTCCTCTTTTTTTGCAGTTCCGTCGCCCTTGATGTCGTCAACCTCCTCTCCGGAATCGTAGGCAGGGCCGCCCACCCGCGGTCCCTGGCCTCGCTCGTCCCGGTAAAGTCGTCCTTTGCAATAAGCGTGGGCCTCTCCGTGCTCATATGCCTCTATGGCTATTTCATTGAAGCGAAGGACATCCGCACCGAGCATCTTACCGTCGAAACGACCAAGTTGCCTGCCGGCGTGGACCGGCTCAGGATCGTCCAGATCTCCGATGTGCACCTCGGCCTGATCGTGCGGGCTTCGAGGCTTTCGAAGGTAATGGACATCGTGAGAGCCGAAAAGCCGGACATTTTCATCTCCACAGGCGACCTGGTTGACGCGCAGATCAATCAAATGCCCGGCCTCGTCGAACTCCTGAACGAAGTGAACCCGAAGTACGGGAAGTACGCCGTCACCGGGAACCACGAGTACTACGCAGGGATCGCCCAGGCGCTCGATTTTACGAAACGCGCGGGGTTTACGCTCTTGCGCGGCGAGGCCGTGAGCAACGGGGTCATCAATATCGCGGGCGTCGATGACCCCACGGGAGCGCAACTCGGCATTGAAAAGCCGGAGTCCGACGTGGCGGTCCTCTCCCGGCTTCCGCGGGACAAATTCACACTCTTCCTGAAGCACAGGCCGGTCATCGATAAAGACGCGGTCCACCTCTTCGATCTCCAGCTCTCCGGCCACACGCACAAGGGACAGATTTACCCGTTCCGGTACGTGAGCGAAATATCCTATCCTCTGAACTCCGGAAAGTTCGTCCTTCCGGGGGGCGCCATACTGTACACGAGCCGCGGCACCGGCACCTGGGGGCCGCCGGTAAGATTTCTGGCTCCGCCCGAAGTCACCGTAATAGATATCGTGAGAAAGAAGGGACATTCCTGACATCGTGGCGCGTTCTGTTCGCCGTGCGCCGTCGAGAAAGCAAAAAAAATTCGTCGGGAGGAGTGTCATGAAAAAATCGCTGGGAGCAAAGACCATCCTCTATCCCGTTCCGCTTCTTGTCGTGGGGTCATACGATAAAAAGGGCAAGCCCAACATGATGACCGCGGCGTGGGGAGGGATTTGCTGCTCGAGCCCGCCGTGCGTCGCGGTTTCTCTGAGAAAGGCGACGTACACCTACGGCAACATCGTCGAGCGCAGGGCCTTCACGATCAACATCCCCTCCGAAACGCATGTAAAGCAGGTGGACTACGCGGGCATTGCATCGGGAAAAACGGAAGACAAGTTTGCGGCAACGGGCCTCACGGCCGCCAGGAGCGGTCTCGTCGACGCCCCGCTCATCGTGGAGTTTCCCGTTGTCCTGGAATGCGCATTGATTCATTCGATCGAGCTTGGGATCCATACGCAGTTCATCGGCGAGATCATGGACGTGAAAGCCGAAGAATCCGTACTCGGAGAGCTGGGGACGCCCGACGTGGAAAAAATCAAACCGTTCATGTTCGCGCCGGACAGCAGGGCCTACTACGGCATCGGCCGCTGCCTCGGGAAAGCTTTCTCCCTGGGAAAAGAAAAGTAAATCCCGGCGCGGCATGAAGAGAGGCCTCGCGCGCGGCGCCGGTGTTCCTCTGTCCTCGAATCTCTTCATCATGAGAAATTCAGGCAGCATGCGACTTTTCTACCAGATTTCCTCGTCCTTTACCCCGTTAGAGAAAGCCGACCTCTCCCCGCGGTCAATAGTATGCATTTACAGATTATAGTGTAAAGCCACAATCCATTAAAAGCCTTACAGAACTTGTCTTCTAACGGGTTTACTTCCATTATATCCAGCGCTATACTTTAATTGAAAAAAGAAAAATGCAGGAAAATGGAGTAACCCGCCCGATTCTTTGACAATTTCCCACACGAAAGGAGACACATCATGAGCATTCTGTTGGAATTCAGCGTCGTTCCGGTAGGAAAGGGGGTAAGTATCAGTCCCCAGATCGCAAAGGCCTTGAAGATCGTCACCGACAGCGGCGTCCGATACAGGGCAAATCCCATGGGGACCGTGCTTGAAGGAGAATGGGACGAGGTGATGGGCATCGTGAAGAAATGTCATGCGGAAATGATGAAAGATTCGGAGCGTGTTTTAACGACGATCACCATTGACGACCGCAAGGGCAAGGAAGAACGGCTGCAGAAGAAGCTTGAATCGGTGGAGCAGAAACTCGGCAAAAAACTCAATCAATAAAGCGAAGAGGATCTCATGGCGAAAAAAAACCCGAACGATCTCGCGGAAAGAGTCAAAATACAGGAGAAAGCTCTGCTGAACCTTGCGGACTCCCTTAAAAAATGGGAGACTGTGTTCGAGGAGGAAATCCGGGACGCGCTCGATGATCTCAAGGCGATCAAAATGTATCTCACGAGGAGCATGCCAGATTTCAAAAAACAGTTTCCGGAAATAAGGAGGAAGATAAAATAAAGAATACATTCATAGTTCAACATAAAGTCACTGCCGAACGCTCTCGAAGCGTCCTCTGCCGTGAATCTCCGGCGACCGAGAAGGAGTACCGAGGAGGAAGAGCATGAAAACCGTCAAGACCAGCACTAACAGATCCTATACACTGACGTATAAGAAGAAAACGGCCACAAAGGACCCTTATATTCCGCGGGAGGGCCTTCAGAAATTATCGGTATGCGAGGTGTGCCATGCAGTGTACATGAACAAGCGGTGGTATCAGGATCCCGCGTTGTACGTGGATGCGATGAAGAACCCTTCAACGGCATGGCTAATATGTCCCGCCGACCTGAAGATGCGCGAAAATCTTCCCGGCGGGATCGTTACCCTGAAGGGAGATTACGTGATTTCCCACAAGCAGGACCTGCTGAACCTTGTATGGAACGAGGAAGGGCGGGCGAGGGGATTTAACCCGCTCGAGCGGGTGATGTCCGTCAAGGAAAACGGCATGGGTTCCATCGTGATCTCCACGACGAATGAAAAACTGGCCCAGCGGCTTGGCCGGGCGATCAAAAAGGCCTTCCACGGCGAGGTCTCGTACCAATGGTCGCACGACAATAAACTCGTGCGGGTGGAGTGGGTGCGGGAGTAGAGGGGAAGCATACGCGGTTAAAAAAAGCTGACCTTGTAAAAAAGGCCGGCTTTTTTATGTCGTTTTACTTTTTTCCCTTGATCTGACTTCTGTCCTCTGACTGCTGTCATCTGCCCCATTCCGCACGCCCCTACTCCGAAAACTCCGAACCTTAAACTCCGAACGGCAACATGAATCTGTTGTTTCCCGGCTGGACTTTCATGGCCGCTTATAGTAAAGTTTCAAACAATTGGGGGATTTCTACCAACGGTATGAATGGAGCAGACGAGGAATCGAAAATTAAAGCAAAGGAGATCCATTGACATTGAACTGAAGGTAACAGTCGGCGATTTGTCGGGCAAAATGCAGCTGAGGGGTAAGGGACGCACCGGGCACACCATACAATTCCTTCTCGAAAAGATGAACAAGCCGCTGGAAAAACTGGAGGTCCAGGCCATCGGAAAACGCAGGATGGACGCACCCGACAGTGCTGACAGACATTCAGTTGCTGTACATGCTCAAAGGCGATGGTCTCGATGCCTCTTCCGTCGAAATCTGGTGTAAATGAGTTTTCTGGTCCTTTTCTATTGCTTGAATTAGCGTCATGATACGAAGTGTTATACTTATTTCTGTAAACAAGAAGACGTTTTACCAATGGCGTTCACTATCCAGGGCCTTAACATAAAAAGGGCTAAATTGTAACAATATTGCGTTGAATTAATATCTTGGAGAGACGGCACGCAAATGTTTTACAAGGACCGGGGCGCAGACCGCTGCTTGCATTTGGCCATTGTTTCTCATCATAGCGGCAGGCGAATGAGGTAAATATCGAGGTAAATATCAAGGAGGCGTTATGCAATATCTGGTCCAATTGCGACTGAGTAGTTCGGCGCGTCCAACGAGTCAGAAGGACGGGATCGACTTTATTGAGAAGTTCATCTTCCCCACGCTTGAGCTATGTAAGAAGTTGCAAGAGGAGAAAAAGATCCTCGCAGGCGGCCCCATGAGCGGCGCCATCTCCCTCGTGCTCATCGTGAATGCAGAGTCGGCCCAGGAATTGGATGCTTTGATTACAAGTCTTCCGATTTGGTCGCGCATGGAGACTCAAGTGGTTCCGCTCACCACCTTCGATGCCCGCATGCGTTCGCTGCTTCTTCGACTCGATGAGCTCAAGGCGCAGGTGCCTGAAATCGGAATGTCAGCGCCGGGAGGCAGCCGATGAAACCACGCGCCGCCTTTGGGCTTAGCATTCTAATGAGCCTAATAAGTTCCATTGTAATCGCTTTGCTCTTTGTGTGGCCGTGGCTTCGGACGATCAACAGCGAGCAGGCCCTCATCTGGTTGGTGGCGCCGCACGTGTTTCTCCGTTTTATTGGACTCAGTTTTTTGGTGCCTGGAGTTGTCTCTGAATCGTTGCCGAAAGCATGGGCGGTGCCCGCTGGGTACGGCGACTTTGTCGCAGGCATCTTTGCTCTCGTTGCCACGGCGGCGCTGGCCTACAGGGCTACGTGGGCTATTGCGGTGGTGTGGGTATTCAACGTTTGGGGCGCGGTAGACCTGTTGTTTGCGTTTTACAAAGGCGCGCGCGTCCGTCTGGAGCCCGGCTCCCTGGGCGCCGGATTCTACATCGTAACGGCGATTGTGCCGCCCCTGCTGGTGTCCCATGCTCTCATCTTCGGGCTGCTGATGAGAACCGGGTCTTAAAACAGGGCGTTGCAGACCGCCGAACGCTCGCCGAAGTTGCATCACGAGTCGAATTATGATCACGTGAATTTGCGTAGTGACTGAAATAGACATTCGATAAGTGAGATTTCCGTAATAGCATCTTTTCAGTTTGCAATCGATAGATATCCCGATTTAAGCAAGGTGCAGCTCAGCAGGTGCTTTTGATACGTGCGACGAAGCTGAAGAATAAAAACTTCTGGTTGAAACGTTTCATGCACTTTGCTCCCTGAACTAAACGGCAATTGCATAATTTGGAAATTGCTGAGTACACATTGAAAGCTGAGCTTACAGGGTTCGGGAGAGATCCAAAATGAGTAAAGGACGAATGGAAGCCTTCAGCGACGGTGTGTTCGCAATCCTCATCACCATCATGGTGCTTGAATTAAAGGTGCCGCATGGTGCTGACGTGGTCGGACTGCTCCCACTGGGTCCGGTATTTCTGTCCTATGCACTCAGCTTTGTTTTTCTCGGCATCTACTGGAACAACCACCATCATATGCTCCAGGCAATCAAGTACGTTGATGGTCGTGTCCTGTGGGCTAATTTGCATCTGCTGTTCTGGTTATCGTTATTTCCTTTTGTCACCGGCTGGACGGGCGAGAATAAATTTGCCTCATGGCCCGTTGCATTTTATGGCATGGTACTGCTGCTTGCTGCAGTTGCTTACTTCATTCTTGCTCGAACCCTCATCTCCCTCCATGGGAGGGATTCCGTACTCGCGACTGCGTTTGGCAGGGATTTTAAAGGCAAGGTATCCATTGTAATCTATCTTGTAGCGATTCCCTTCGCCTTCGTAAATTCGTGGTTCGCCTTTGCGCTTTACGTTCTGGTTGCTGTAATATGGCTCATCCCTGACCGACGCATTGAGAAGATACTGTCGAAATAGCTGTTCAAACCACAACAACAAGTGCTATTTCATTAGAGATAGGCTTTTGCATATCTGTCCCTGCTTGAATCTCGTAAATGCAATAAAATGAAAAGTTGCAAATTCTGTGAGTTGACTGCTCCGCATACTCGTGATTAAATAAAATAAATTATCGATAAAGTTAAACCCTGGTGACCTGACGTGGAACCGCATTATGAGTTCACCTGACGCCGCGCTTTTGATGCGACTGAGCCGCAATATCAGCAGGTCATCTTGAGGCCTGCGGCCGCCCGTACGCGCACTGTGCCGGGAAGGATTTCACTGCTCCCGCGTGGTGCTTTATCGCTTGCGCGACAGCATTCCCTTAAGCCAGGAGTTGCTAAGACCGATTCTTGAGCATGTTTCATCTGATATGGGGGAAACTGCCCATGCAGCATACTGTTGGCACGACAAAGTCTCAGAGTAAGCACGCTGCCATGTTCGTTACAGCGATCGCTGCAGCGCTCTGCCTGTTGTCCGCGTGCATGTCCATCGGCATCCCCCGTGCCGGGGAGCCCGTCGCCATCCAGCACGGCGAAGCTCTCGTCTTTGGTCGCATTCGCATGCTCGACGCGAAGAATGAGCACATCGAGTATTCCCCGTTCTGGTTTGATCCTTGGGACCAACCGTTCTTCGGACCAGGGCCGCGGATGACTCTGGAACTACGTCAGCTTTATCCACCCGGCGGAGCGTTTAAATACAAGGCCTACCCGGCGCCTGCGATCGAGAAGAATGGCTCGTTCTTTTGGATCCTGTCCGCCGGTGATTACCTGTTGCTTGGCAATCCACGATTGCTTGGATCGGAACGATTCAGCCAGGAGGAAACCGAGACGTTGGCACGCTTCAGGGTTCCGGCGTCTGGCGGGACGATCTACCTTGGTACGTTGATCATCAGTATCGTCTTCGATCTCCAGTACGTTGTGCCTGCATGGAGAACAGAGGAGGCGGAGTACGCCATCCTCAACTGCCGCGTCGTGGATGAACGCGAGCAGGAGCTTTCGCAGTTGCGTGCACGCTTCCCGGCGATCCCCGAACCGGTGGTTACCGAGCACATGCGCACCGAATAAGGGCTTCGAAGACTTTGTTTTGGAAGGCATTCTATTTGAATCATTTGGCATCTTCTTCTGGAGTTGTCGTAGTTGCCATTTTTCGAAATATTCCATATTTCATCTCGAACGTAATCATCACCGCATCGAAAAGGCACGAAGGATAACCGCTATGGAATTGGCCGAAAACTCCTCAAGCATGAATTTTTGCATGTT
>JAWOJY010000031.1:0-22162 GCA_033854515.1 Nitrospirota bacterium | reverse complement strand
CCTGGCCGGTCAACAGGCGGATCATCTATAACCGTGCTTCCGTTGATCTCCAGGGAAGGCCGTGGGACCCGAAACGGGCGCTCGTCAGGTGGGATCCGAACAAGGAAGATCCCGCGACCAAGAAACCCGGCGTCTGGGTGGGCGATGTTCCGGACGGTCCTGCGCCGCCCATGGCTTCAGAAAAGGGCAAATATCCGTTCATCATGATGTCCGAGGGCAAGGGAGCGCTGTTCGGCCCAGGGCTCACGGACGGCCCCTTCCCCGAGCATTACGAAGCGCTGGAGTCTCCCCTCCAGGCGAACCTGTTATCGAAACAGCGCATCAACCCCGCAGTCAAGATCTTTTCCGACAAGGACGATGCCTATCTCTCCAGCGACGCAAGGTTCCCCATTGTGGCTACGACCTACAGGGTTTCCGAGCACTGGCAGACCGGCGTCATGACGCGCCATGAACCGTGGCAGCTCGAAATGGAACCGCAGGTGTTCGTGGAGATGAGCGAAGAGCTGGCAAAGGACAAAGGAATCAAAAACGGCGAGAAAGTGACCGTGAAGTCGGCCCGGGGAGAGCTCTGGGCCATTGCGATCGTAACGAACAGGTTTAAACCCTTCAAGGTCGCCGGTCAGACCATCCATCAGGTCGGGCTTCCCTGGCATTTCGGCTGGCAGTATCCGGAGGACGGCAGCGGCGGAGAAAGCGCGAACCTGCTTACGCCGACAGTTGGGGACGCGAATACCATGATACCCGAATCCAAGGCCTTTATGGTCAATATCGTGAAGGCATAGGGGGACAATTATGGAGGCGACACTTTTAAAAAACAGAAAGGCATTGCTCATATCGCCTGAAGTGTGCATAGGCTGCAAGGGGTGCCAGACGGCCTGCAAGTCCTGGAACCAGCTTCCGGGGACGCGGACGCGGAACTTAGGGAGTATCCAGAATCCTCCGGACCTCACGCCCTTTCTGTACAACGTGATCATGTACACTGAAGTACCTTCGGCCGGCGACGCGATGCGGTGGCTCTTCATGAACAGGAAGTGCATGCACTGCGGTGACGCGGGATGCATGAAAATCTGCCCGGCACCGGGGGCCCTGTACCGGACCAAAGAAGGCGCCGTGGCCTACGACAAGGAGAAGTGCATCGGATGCAGGCTCTGCGTCGCCGGGTGTCCCTTCAATGTGCCCCGGTACGACGCGAACAATAAGATCAGCAAGTGTCATCTCTGCTTCGACAGGATCGCCAACGGTCTGGAACCTGCATGCGCCAAGGTGTGCCCGACGGGCGCGATACGGTACGGCGACCGTAATGAACTCATAGCCCTGGCGAATAAAGCGGGCTACAACAAGGTCTACGGCGAGGCGGACCTTGATGGACTCGGGACCCTGTACGCCTTCAAGGACCCGCCGCAGACCTATCACCTTGCGGCGCGGCCCGGGATCCCCGAAAGCGTGATCTTCTGGCACAACGTGCTGAAGCCTCTTTCGTATATCGGCCTGGGAGGCGTCGTGGCAGCGGCCCTTATTCATTATATTGCCATCGGCCCCCACAAAGAAGAGGGAGGTGACGAAAAATGAATGAGATGGTGAGAAAGGCCAAGACCGAAGAAATAGTCAACCACTGGGTCCTTGCGATCAGCTGCATCCTGTTGATCATAACGGGCTACGGGTTCCTGTTCCAGCTCAAGGGACTCGGGTCCGTCTTCGGCGGCTTCCCCGCGATGAAGCTCGTGCACAACTGGCTCGGCGTGGTGTTTCTCGTTTCCCTGTTTGTCACTCTGACCAATTATTTTCGGGAATCTATCGACCTCACCTCCGATGACTGGCAGTGGATGCGGGCCGGAGGAGGCTACCTTTCGAAAAAGGCCAAGGTCCCACCCATGGGCAAGCTGAACACAGGCCAGAAACTCTACTATCTCGCGATCCTGGCGGCGGGACTCGTGATCGGCCTGACGGGACTCATCATCTGGCTCGTTCCGGACTCCCGGGGGCTCAGGATCGTCGCGCACCTCTTCCACAACCTGGCCTTCATTTTGTTCGTGGTCGCGGTGCCGGCGCACATCTACCTGGGGACGCTCGCCAACCCGGGAACGTTCAGGATCATGGTCTACGGCACGGTGCCCCTCGAATTCGCAAAGAAGAAGTATCCCAAGTGGATGGCGGAGATGCAAAAGGGAAAGTAATCCAACAGGTATGAAGACCTCTTTGTCCGGTACATCGTATAGTGCAATGAAGAGAGCGCTCCTTGCAGCGCTCTTCTTTTTTTTCGCCTGCACGGTCATTGTCGCGGAGGAGAAGCGATACGTCGTGCCGATAGGAGACTCTCCCCAGCTCGGCCCGGCGAACGCTCCGGTCACGATCATCGAATTCCTGGACTTTCAGTGACCGCACTGTGTGGGGGTCGGGCCGACCGTCAAAAAAATTTTGAATACCTACAAGGGAAAGATCCGGCTCGTGATCAAAAACTATCCGTACAAATACCGAGACTATTCTCACATTGCCGCCGAAGCGGCACTCGCGGCGCGGGACCAGGGAAAGTACTGGGAGATGCACGATCTGCTGCTCGAAAAATCGCCGAAGCTCGACCGGGCGGACCTCATTCAATACGCGCAGCAGCTCGGCCTGGATGTCAAGAAATTTACAAAGTGTCTCGACACGATGTGCCACGCCGGCCAGATTGAACGCGACAAGAAGCTCGCCGTCGACATGGACCTGTACAATACCCCCACGTTTTTCATCAATGGAAGGAAAGTGATCGGCGAGAGGCCCTTCGAGTACTTCAAGCAGATAATCGACGAGGAACTGAAAAATGCCAAACAATGAACAAGCACGGAGCACCTCACGCAAAGTCCGTGAAGATCGTGCAGAAATAAAAATGAAGGTCCGCATGATTTTTTCTCTGCGACCGCTGCATCTCTGCACGGCGCCGGGTTTTCTCATTGCGCTCCTGATTTTTCTGTTTGTTCCGACGCTCTCCGTATTGGCAGGCGACCTTGAACCCATCACGGCCGTTCCGGTTCCCGCGGATAACCCGCAAACCCCGGAAAAGATAGAACTGGGAAAGAAGCTCTTCTTCGACCGGCGGCTTTCAGGCGACGGCACCATGAGCTGCGTAACCTGCCACGATCCTGAGATGGCCTTTACCGACGGGCTCGCTATATCGCTCAGCTATCCCACGACAAAGAACTGGCGAAACGCGCCCACGCTCATCAACGTGGCCTTTCAAAAATACCTCTTCCATGACGGCCGCGCCCGGAGTCTCGAAGAGCAGGTGCTCTTTCCGATGATGTCCGCCTTCGAGATGAACCGGAACCTGGATTTTATGGAGGAAGTGATCCGGTCGGTGCCGGAGTACGTTGAGGAGTTCAAGAGGGTGTTCGGCGACGGGGATACCACGCGGCAGCGCATCGCCATGGCCATTGCCGCATTCGAGCGGACGCTCATATCGAAAAACGCGCCGCTTGACAGGTATCTCAGAGGCGACAAAACAGCGCTCTCGACCGTCGCGAAGAAGGGACTGGAGATATTCACGGGCAAGGGCAAATGCGCGGAATGTCACTACGGCGTGAACCTCAGCGACGACAAGTTCTACGCCCTCTACGTGCCGGAGAATCCCGAACAGCAGGAAGACCCGCGGATCGGAGCAACGAGGCGGTACGTGGCCAAGGTCTATCACTATGAAGACTACCGGAACCTGACGGAAGATCCAGGCCGCTACCTGATCACCAAGGACAAGAAAGACTGGAAGGCGTTCAAGACGCCGACGCTCCGGGAGATAGCGAAGACAGGGCCCTACATGCACAACGGGATGCTCAAGACACTCGACGAGGTGATCGAATTCTTCGACCGGGGAGGGGGCAAGGGAAACACCGCGCTCAAGCCCCTTGGTCTGTCGGAAGAGGAAAAGCGGCAGCTGAAAGTATTTCTCACCGAAGCATTGACGGGAGAGCCGATTGTGATACAATATCCCAAGCTGCCGTAGAATGAGCTCAGCCGCAGAGACACCACGTCATAAGAAAGCGTATAAAAACCGGCGCTTCATCATTGATTCGGAAAGTTCTCCGCATCTTTGCGGCTCATGAAGTTAAACATGATAAGCATTGAGGAAATTATAAAAACAAAGCCCCATCTCGAAGGCTCGCTCAAGTTCTACGAGAAGGTCCTCAAGTTCGAAACAGCCGTGCACGAACTGCCATCGGACGTGTCTCCGTCGAATGCTATCCCCGTGGGCCTCGACCATGTATCGTACCCTCCGGAACTCGTAAAGCCGGTCTTCGATCGCTTTACTTCATTCTTCGACGTGCCGGCTGACATGCTTGCGCCCCTCCGGGATGCGATGGAGTCGAGTCGTATCGACCTCACCCGGCTCCCCATGAACGAGGTGCCCTCCTTCGCGTTGCCATACCAGGAGAACGACCTGGCAACCCTCCTGTACCTGATAGGAAGGCCCTACTTCCGCTGGGTAAGAAAGAAATTCAACCTCGACAACATGTTCTGGCAGGAGGGCAAGTGCCCGGTCTGCAATTCCGTGCCCGCCCTGGCGACCATCAAAGAGGACGAGGGAAGGACCCTCTACTGTCCCTTCTGCGGCGGCCAGGGACGGTGGAAGCGGATCGGCTGCCCGCACTGCCAGAACGAAGACGGTGATAAAATCGAGGTGAACCTGGTGGAAGGGGATGAAGGGTTCCGGGTCAATTTCTGCAAAAAATGCAAAGCCTATCTCAAGACCGTGAACGCCGGCCTTCTCGGCGATTATACGCCCGACCTTCTCGATATCGTCAGCCTTCCGCTCGACATCATCGCTCAAGAAAAGGGATACCGCAGGTTCTCCCCCAACCCCCTCGGCTTGACCGTCATGGCCTGAGTGCCGGACCCTCGTCCCTGAGATCCACACGCGCATCTTCCAAAGAAAACATGGCCCGCTCGACGATGGTTATCAGCTCGTCATAGGCGGCGGATTCCTGAAAAGATTCGACCATTTTCTCACGGATACGGAGCATGAGCGGATCTTCTTTTATGAACCGTAAAAATTTGCAGGTCCTTTCCTCTTTTTCCCCGATCTTCTCCAGGTCATACAAAGTGGCATTTTGAGCGCGGTGATACTGAAGGTAGACCAGGAGCCATATCTGCGTCATATCGTAAAAAAACTCGACATGAGGATAGTAGCTGTACGTGCTCTTGATTTTTTTCTCTATCTCTTCCCGCTGATCGGGAATGGCCGGGAAGACTGCGATCAACAGGCCTTCCTCAAGGTCCTCATAGAAAAAGGGAGAACCGGCGAAGTGACGGAACCCGCAGCGGGGACATTGAATGATATTAAACTCCCAGCGGAGCAGTTCCATCCGCGCGCTCGGCGTTCTGGAAACATCAACCCACGTAACGACGGGGGCCTGGAAACCGTGCTTGCAATATTCGCACTGGAAGGTTTCCTCACTGTATGCTTCAGCTTGATAAGGCAGCATATTCTTATTCCTCTGAATTTTTACATCTCATAAGACCCGATGGCAGCGGCATTCACACGTACTTTTAGAAGAAAAAACATCCGTGCCACGGGAAAAGCGCTTGATTTCACGCATTGCACAGACGTGCGAATAATCCATCCTGGATGCACTGTCTATCCTGAATACACGAACAGGGAAATGAGAATTGACTACGCGGGAGGAGCGCGGGTTTCCGCAGGCGAAAGAAAGGCCTTCGGAAGACTACACAAAATTTTCTGAGACGCGGAAGTTTTTATCCAGTATACATTGCCGTCGAATTGATAAAATGCGCTTGATGCGGTAAAGAGCTGGTCATAGGCATTGCAAAAAGGGCAGTTTTTCCGCAGGCCCTCATCTTCGAAGAGATGAAACGCGGGAACGAGGGCGAGGATAAAAAGTATTACTATAAAAAGAATTGCAATTCGCTTTTGCATAATTCACGCCGTTTCCGCTTTTTTTCTGTAATCTGGAATTATACTTAAGAACACGCATGGAGTCAATACCCTTTTTGATCGACGCGGTTGAAGGATCTGCCAAAGAGCGGGGAAAAAATATAATTCGTCGTGCATCGTCCGTTTGATCGAGGCATGTCAGCGAGGGTAATTATTATCTTGACAGCTCAACGGGAGTCTTTTTCGCGCGGAGCAGGGGTGAACACAATTGTGATCACGGTCAGACACTGTCGTGCGTTTTGCAACGCTAAGTCCGTTCAGCATCGGACGCCTTCCCGAGCTTCTTTTCCAGCTCCATCCTCCGCAGCACGGCCCGCTTGACCTTTCCGCTGATGGTCTTCGGCAGTTCGGCCATGAATTCGATTTCGCGTGGATATTTGTACGGCGCGGTCCTCTGTTTCACAAATTCCTGGATGTCCTTCACGAGCTGCTCCGAGGGCAGATGGCCCGGCGCGAGTACGATGAAGGCCTTGACGATTTCTCCCCGGAGCTGATCCGGAGATCCGACGACTGCGCTTTCGGCGACTGCCGGGCGCTCCTGAAGCACGCTTTCCACCTCGAAAGGGCCGACCCGGTGGCCGGATGCCTTGATGATGTCGTCGCCCCTGCCGACGAAATAAAAATATCCGTCCTTGTCCTTGTATGCTTTGTCTCCCGTCGAGTACCATCCCTGCTGGAACACCTTTTCGAACGAGAATTTCATTCTCCCACCTCTTCACCGGACTTTCTGCCCCATGGGGCATCCAATCTGCGACTTAGGCACGATTTCATTTATATCAATGCGCCGGCTTTTTGTCAAATAGACAGGACCCCTTTGACCTTGCTTTTTGAGGTTTTTTATAATATGCTAATTTTAACGGGAACAGCCAGTGGATGAAGAGTTCAACGGGCTGGCGCAACGGCTTCTCTCCCCTTGATGAGGTGAGATATGCTACTCGTAACGGGCGCCACGGGATTTGTGGGCGGGCACGTGGTCCGGAGATTGAGGCGCGAGGGTTTGCAGGTGCGGGCTGTCGTGAGGGATTTGGATCGGGCCCGGGCGTTCAAAGACCTCGGCGTGGACGTCGTGCCAGGCGACATCTCGGACAGGGCCTCGCTCGAGCGGGCGACTGCCGGGGCGGAACGAGTGATCCATCTTGTCGGGATCATCCAGGAATCGCCGGGCGCCACGTTCAAGGCCGTGCATGTCGAAGGCACGCGCAATCTCATCGATGCATCGAAGAAATCCGGCGTCCGGCATTTCTTTTACCAGAGCGCGCTCGGCGCGAGGCCCGGCGCCAGGAGCGAATATCACAAGACCAAGTGGGAGGCAGAGGAGCTTGTGCGCGCGAGCGGTATTTCCCATACCATCCTGCGGTCCTCTCTCATCTATGGTCCCGGCGACAAGTTCACCACCAGGCTGTCGAACATCATAAAACTATCCCCGGTCCTTCCCGTCATCGGCTCCGGCAAGTCCAAAGTGCAGCCCATCCATATCGACGATGCGGTCTCCTGCATCGTCAAAATCGTAACGAGCGACACCTTCAGGAACGAGATCTACGAAATCGGCGGACCGGACCAGCTTACTTATGAAGAGGTGACGACGGCGATAGCCGATGCCATGGGAATCAAGCGGCCGTCGGTCCACGTGCCTCTCCTTTTTCTCAAGCCCATGGCCCGTGCGCTCGAGACCATTCTCGCGAAGCCGCCGGTAACTTCGGACCAGCTGATTCTGCTCCAGGAAGACAACGTCTGCAGCATGCAGGACATCCGCGAGATCTTTGGCATCGAGCCGGTAGGGTTCCGGGAAGGGTTGAAGAAGTTCATTCGTGCTTGAAAATTTCGCGTCAGGATGCGATCAACGCCTGGTCTGCGCCTAAGTGCGGCCGCGTCTCGTTGAGTTTATTGACCGGCAACGGCAGTGTCAAAACAGGACCAACGCGCGCGATCACAGGGTGGATCAAAAGGAATAAACTATGGAGAGGGTCTACATGGACCGAAGATCGGGTGAGGATCGAAGAAAATCAAAAGATCCGAATTACAAGGACCCGGAACGTAGAAGCGGAAAGGACAGAAGATCGGGGAAAGACCGCAGAAAATCCCGGTTCTATGGTATTTGAAAATGACGGCGGCCCAAGCTGAAAAAGACAGATGAACGCCGTCACACGCGCTTACCATGAGAACCGCGCGGCGGTCCGGCTCATAACCGCTTTTACGGCCGTACGCCTCGCTGTCGCGCCGACATTCGGGTTCGGCACCGACGAGGCCCATTACGTTCTCTACGCGAAATTCTTGGACCTGAGCTACTTCGACCATCCGCCCCTTGTCGGCTGGATCCATATGCTTTTCTACTACACGCTGGGCGCGAATGAGTTCCTGGCGCGGCTGCCAGCGATACTCCTTTTCACAGTCACATCGTTTCTTTGCTACCGGCTCACGCTGTCGCAAACTCCAACATTCATAACATACGGTTATGTGAAACCGGATTGATATTTTATTCCTGATGTCCTAAGTGTGAGCTGCCATTTCCCATTCCCTATAAATTTCTTCAATTGGCAAATCATGTTTCTATTGTCCCATTTCGAAACAAAACATTTTCGTTGTTTTCTGCAACTACCCTAAAAATACCCTATTCATTTTAAAGCTTCAGCTTGCATTTGGTCACAAGCTATGATACGACTTTAGTAGTCAGAAGTTTGCTCGCTTGTCAGATTTTTGTGAAGAAGAAGTTTACGTTTACAAAAATTCTTTCCACATGAGGGTGCGGAGAGGATGAGTGAAAAGATCCGGCGTTATCAGCATCTCCATCATGCATCGTGAATCATGATTTCCGCTCACAAAGGAGGATTGAAAAAATGAGATCTTTCTGGACGAAAAGGGCGGCATTATTCTTTACCCCGGTTTTAACCACGCTTTTGCTCGCGTCGTGCGGCGGAGGCGGAGGAAGCAGCAGTACCCCGATACCCCCCATCCCCCCAAGTCTTGGAGGAGGACAAGGGAGCGCGACAAGTCCTGTGAACTTGGGCACCGTAGGTCCGCCTGCCACATACGCGGGATCGATAGGGGCTGCGGGCCAGAGCTATTACAAATTCACGACGGACTCGAACGGCGGGACGTTCAAAATCAGCCTGACCAACACCCATTCGGATTTGGAGTGGGATTTATATAGCTCGATGTTCAGCTTTGGCAGTGAACTCATGTATTGTTCTAACTGGGGTTCGGGAGATGTGACCTGCCTTACCGATTCCAATCTCACGCCGAACACCGATTATTATCTTGAGGTCGTTGAATACGGTTTGACAGCGGACACCTACACGCTCACGGTATCACAGATTGTGAGCGAGGGCACGCCGACAAGTCCGGTTCTGCTGACCGTCGGGACATCCCATGCCGGCAGCGTCAACGGGTCGGGAAGCAGCTACTACAAATTCCAGACGAATAGCGCAGGCGAGTACTCCGTTGCGATATCAAATTCCATGAGCACTGGAGGCTCCTTGCTTGGGATCAACATATTTTCCACGGATTTTACCACCCCCAATATCCTGAAAACATGCACAGCCTCGTCTGGCCCGACCTGCGCGGTCAACGGCCTCGCGGCAAACACCTATTATTATGTCCAGGTCTCGCAGGGTTACGCTTATGACGCAATCTACAACATTACCGTGAATGTGGGCAGCAGCGAAGGATCAGTCTCAAACCCGGTGGCGCTGACCTACGGACAAGACCATGCCGGCGGCGTCGATGCCTATGGAAACAGTTACTATACCTTTACGCCCACGAATACCGGCGACAGCATCATTACCCTGAACGTCCCCTCCACAGTCGAGGCCATAGTATATTTGAATCCCGATTTTTCGACGGGGCAGATGCAAGCATGCTGGGTGACGGCCGGCCAGCCCTGCACCGTCTCCGGCGTGAACCAGAACCAGACCTACTATCTCCTGGTCAGCAATGCCTACGGCGGCTCGAGCGTCTCCTACACGCTCAATGTGAGCTCGGGGAACAGCGAAGGCTCGCTGATGCAGCCGGTCCAACTGACGCTCGGAACGGCCCATTCGGCCTCAATCGACACAAACGGGGTCGCCTATTATTACTTCAACACCGGCCCGAACGGGACCACGAGCGGAAGCGGCACATATGCGATCAACCTGAGCACGTCCCTTTCCGCAAACTGGGCGTTGTTCTCCGATCCGAATTTTTCCATGGGCATCTCCCCGACTACTAATCTCGACGCCAATAAGAACTATTATCTCGAGGTAATCAATAATTCCTCCACGTCGGGAACGTTCAGCGTCACGGTGAGCACCGGCTTTGGCTACAGCGAGGGGTCGGTAAATACGCCAGTAGCATTGACGGAAGGCGCTCCCTATTCCGGCCGCATCGCGCCCTACGGGTACAGTTATTACACCTTTACACCTTCCAAAAGCACGGATCTTATTCGATTGACAAACGTTCTCACAAGCGGAGCAGGGAACGTGATGTGGTACCTCTATTCGACTCCTGACTTTGCTACTAACCTGATTGGGGTTTGTAACAGTTCCACATATGCCAGCGACCTCGTGTGCAGTACTCAGTCTGCATTGACCGCGGGCACGCCCTATTATCTGGAAGTGTACAACCTGGCCTCTACTGCGAACACCTACACCGTCACGGTCACCCCATTTGATGTTTCGCTGGGCTGTAACAGCGGCGGCAACAGCACGTGTATCAACTTCGAATCCGGGATTCCTACTTCAAACACCTTCTACACCTTTGTCAACGGTCCGACGGATATATTCACCGGTGCTACGCCGTGGACGCTCGTTGCAAGCACCATAGGAGGGGGTGCGCAGAGCTTCCAGTCCACCGCCCCCAACGGCAGCAAGGGATCCTATAACAGTTGCTTCCAGTTCACGGCGACCAATGTGAAATGGATCGACATCAGCAGTCGGCTTTCGTCAACGCCGACGATAGGAACCGATTATTTATATGTATACGTTGACGGCGTATACGATTCGACGATAGATTCCGGCAATACCGCATGGAATCGCAGCGTCTACATACCTTCGTCAGGCGGTTCTCACACCTATGAATGGTGCTATGACAAGTACAGCAATGCCACGGGAGACTATGCCGATGTGGACGATATAGAGCTGAACTATTGACGGATTGCTGAAAAACGTGCGACTTTTTTGTACGAGCGAAGCGACGCAATCTTGCATTTCAGATCAGAGATGTAAGATTGTTTCGTCGCTTCGCTCCACAGATAACGCGCGTTGACTGTGCACGGCTATAACGCGTACGCAGCATTGCAATCGTAAACTTCGAATCACAGGAGGCCCTCATGCGTGCGGTAAAACATATTCGGGCAAAATGGATGGTCGCTCTCTTCGCATTCGCGTTGCTTTCCGCGTGCGGTGGCGGAGGTGGAGGCGGCGCCACTTCGCCGACGCCAAACCCGACTTCGAACTCATCTCCGGATGCGACGGCGCCTTCAGTGCCGGCCGGGCTCATAGTGACGGTTGCAAGTGCACAGTCGACGACCGCCAATCTTCAGTGGACCCCATCAACCGACCCCGACGGTTTTGGGGTATACGGGTACAACATCTACCGCAACGGCGCCTTTCTCGAATCCGTTTGGGGCACCTCCGCGACCGACGCGGGCCTCACTCTGGGCGTCGACTACTGTTATACGGTATCGGCCTATGATTTTGCGGGAAACGAGTCTGCACAGTGCGCGCCGTTCTGTCTGGACAGGGTCCCACCAACTGTTCCCACCATTCTTAGCGCCACCCCGGCGTCTCCAAGTCAGATGGACCTCTTGTGGACCGCCGCAACGGACACCGGGTCCGGATTGGCGGGCTACAACCTCTACCGTGACGGCATCCAGGTGAAGTCATCTCTGACGGGCACCGCTGCTTCGAACGGCGGGCTGGCGCAGGGCACCAGCTACTGCTTTACGGTTACCGCCTTCGATAACGCGCTGAACGAATCGGCCCAGAGTCCACCCGTATGCGCCACGACGCCCCCGTGGCAGTTCGAGTACATCACGCAGAGCACTACGACCACCAATCCGTCGAGCATGAACGACGGTGACAGCAGCTCCATCGCTATTGACACGGCCGGAAATCTCCACGCAGTCTACGAGGACGACAATGCCTGGCCTTACCTGGCATTGGACTACGCAACCAATGCCTCAGGCTTCTGGGTCACCACACAAATTGCCTCCATCATTTCCGGGGCCGCTTCGTCCATCACGACCGATTCGAATAATAAAGTCCATATCTGCTATACTGTCCCCACTTATACCCAGGATTTTCTGTACATGACAAATGCCCCGGGGTCCTGGATGACCAGCACGATAGAGACCGGCACCGCCGGGAGCAACATCGGGACCGGGAACTCCATAGCCGTGGACAAGAACAACAAAGTGCATGTCAGCTATAGCGACGCAAACGGCGCAAAACTCAAGTATGCAACGAATGCCTCGGGCTCTTGGGTCGTGACGGTCATCGATACCGATACGTACTGGCAGGGAATAAGCTCGAGCTCGATTGCCCTGGACTCGCAGGGGAATGTTCATATCAGTTACGTGGGCGGGACCACAAACAACAGTACCGCCCTCAAATACGCGACGAACGCATCCGGGTCCTGGGTTGTTACCGTTGTGGATGATACTGACGATTTTGACTCCACCTCCATCGCGCTCGACTCGAAGGACAAGGCGCACATCGCCTACCATTGTTACTTTTACGGCACTTTGAATTATGCCACGAACGCCTCAGGGCAATGGACGACCTCGATCATAGATTCTTCTAGCTATGCCGATGATGTCGGCGATTATCCCTCGCTCGCGATCGATAAGAACGACAAGGTGCATATCGGTTACCAGGAACAGGACAACTACAACGCGCCCCTTTATCGCACCCTCAAACACGCGACGAATGCCTCGGGGGAATGGACCGCTGCGTACGTCGTAGTGCCGGCCGCGAGCTTGAATTTAGGCTACTCTAACTCGCTCGTCATCGATTTGAACAACAAGGTGCACATCAGCACGTATGATGCAGGAAACCTGGGGCTGAAACACGAATATTACTGATATTGCACAGTATGCTACGTGATTTGTGTCATATGACTATTACCCCGCCTTGTGATTGTAGGGATCGGGAAGAGCATATTTATATCCGACGCTGCTCCTGGTTCCATTTTAGGAATCACGGGCTTTAATTATGTAGCTATCACGGCGAACTAAATGGCCGGCTTTTGCGCTTCTATTTACGATCAGACGCATGAGAATTTCCCTTATACTCCGGAGGATATTCGATTCAAATTGAGCTCGCCGGTGGCCTACCCGTGAAGGGCATAAAGGTGACCCCGTATGCATTTAACTCCTGCACCCGGCAAGGTTGATGCCGCCTTCGGAGGAGTAAAATCAGGCGGGGAATAAGCCTGATGAGGCGCTGTCGCAGACTGTCTTTCATCGGGAAGCAATTAGCCTAAAGTGAAGTAACGTTTTTTCCTCAACTCTGCAATCGCTTACTCAACTGCAAAAATACAACATACATAATACATATTGCGTACGGTTATGATTAAGTTGTAATTTTTTCTAAGACCGTCACCGTGTGTTACAATGAGATTAGTGAGTGCAGGAATGATGATCATTCCAATGCATGGCAACCTGAGATGTTAAAAACCACGAGGAAGACCCATGAAAAGAAAACTCTGTGCCCTGTTTCTCGGCTTTGGCCTCTTAATGGCCGCTCAACAGGTCCATGCCACGCTCGGCGAAACCGCTGATTCGGTCACGACGGATCGCAAGGCAATCTCTGCAGTGCGGGGCGCCACAACGGTCCACACGGGCTATACGGTCCAGGAGATCGTGTCTGATGCGGTCACTGTTCGGGAGTACATTTCTCCGTCCGGGGTCGTATTCGGCATCGCTTGGAACGGCCTGAGCAGTCCCGATCTTACGCTGCTTCTCGGTTTTTACAGCGGCGAGTACCGGAAAGCCCTGCAGCAGACTCCGCGCATGCGGGGCCGCAGGTTCTCTCAAATAAAGACGGACCATATCGTGGTAGAGAAATGGGGG
The DNA here is from genome assembly GCA_033854515.1 of Nitrospirota bacterium. GTDB lineage: Bacteria > Nitrospirota > UBA9217 > UBA9217 > UBA9217 > JAWOJY01. The sequence continues at coordinate 8,192 of JAWOJY010000031.1, read as the reverse complement.
CATATGCGAAACCTGCGCGGTCGCGCTTATGTACCGTCCCTAATTCCACAAGGAGTGACCGTCGATGAAATCAAGTAAAAGAGCGCTTCTTTTCTTGATCCTTGTTCTGGCGGCCGGCTGCGGCAGCGGTGGATCAAGCACGCCCTCGGTGACCGGAGGCAATGAAGCTCCTGCCAGCAACGTTCTTCCCATCACCGTGAACGGCTCACTCTGCTCGCCGAGTACCTCCGCATTCTATCTCAACAAGCCGTGTGTCAGCATTACGATCTGCAATCCCGGCACTTCAACCTGCCAGACGATCAATGATATCCTCCTCGATACCGGCAGTTTCGGGCTGCGGATCTTCAAATCCGTACTAAGTTCGGACATATCTCTTACACAAGTAGCCAGTGGTTCAGGCTCACTTGCCGAGTGCGCCCAATTCGGAGGCTTTTCGGAATGGGGGCCTGTTCAACTGGCAGGCGTTGCCTTGGCGGGAGAACCCACGGTTACCGTTCCCATCCAAGTCATCGATCCCACGTTCGCCAACATTTCTACGTCTTCGACATCGACTATATGCCCAGGCGCGGACCAAGGTCCTGTTTCTGCGGGCTTCAGCGGCATATTGGGGGTCGGGGTTTTAAGCCAGGACTGCGGTTCAGACTGCGTTACTAACTCAAACATCGGTATCTATTACTCCTGCAACGGATCGACATGCAGCGGAACAAAGGTCGGCCTTTCCAGTCAAGTCCAAAATCCCGTCGCGTTTCTCCCGAGCGACAATAATGGTGTAATCGTGGAGCTTCCGAGCGTTCCTTCGAACGGTTCGCCCTCGGTTAACGGAATTCTTGTGCTTGGGATCGGCACAAAGACCAACAATGTACCTTCCGGGGTCACAACGTATAACACCGACATTTTTGGTGAAATCATAACAATTCTTACCGGCACTACATACAGCAGCATTATCGACAGCGGCTCGAACGGGCTGTTTTTCACCCCTCCGTCAACAGGCTTGCTCCCGAATTGCGCTTCAAATCCCACATGGTTCTGCCCCTCGTCTGCAACGACCCTTTCCGCAGAAAACGAAGGGGCTTCGGGATCGCCAAGCGGAGAGGTTTTCTTCCAAATAGGCAACTTCGATATTCTCACCAGTTCGTCCAACATGGTGTTCTCCAATATCGGCGGGTCATCACCACCGGGCCTGTTCGATTGGGGACTTCCCTTTTACTTCGGACGAAACATCTTTGTGGGGATTCAAAACACGTCCAGCAGCCTCGGTACCGGACCCTACTTCGCCTATTAACAAGGAAGATGGGAACTCCGCCTGTGATACAATGCTGCTTATTGAAGATATTGGAGTTGCTATTTGTTCGACAAAGCGCTGCCTCATCTGCATGGCTGGCTGGCGGTCAATGCTCAATCCCTGCTCCTTCCATCTCGACTCTGACGGCAATAGCGATCTTATAAAGCATACTGAGAATCAGGAGTCCGATGGCCCAGACGCCGACGGTGATCCATGTCTCAGGCATGGTCGGCCAGTAGGTTCTCACTTGTTCCAGGGGGTTCGGCACAAAACCGCCGATGATCAGGCCGAAGCCTTTGTCGATCCAGAGGGAGATGAAGAGCAGGATGCAGGCCAGTGCAAGCGACCCCTCATTTCTGCGCAAAGAGGGGACGAGAAGCATCAGGAGCGACAGGACCGCGAGGACCGATGATGTCCACATGAGGGGCACCATTTCGAGATGTCCCTCAAGCCCGACATAAAGGTACCTGAACGACTCGGCATGTTCCGGAATGCTGCTGTAAAATGCGGTGAAGAACTCAAGTCCCAGGAAGAAAACGTTCGTGGACATGGCATAGGTCACGATCTTTCCCAGCGCCTGAATCGGCTCCCTGCCCGGATCGAATTTCGTCAGTTTTCTCACAATCATGGCAAGGACGATCAGAAGCGCCGGACCGCTGGCGAACGCCGATGCGAGGAACCGGGCCGCCATGATTGCGCTGAGCCAGAAGTATCTGCCCGGCAGGCCGGCGTACAGGAACGCCGTGACGGTGTGGATGCTGATAGCCCACGGTATGGACAGATAAATGAAAGGCTTGATCCACTTCGGCGGCGGGACCCCTTTCCGGTCAGAGCCGAGAGTAATCCAGCCGATCAGAAGGTTCAAAGCGAGATATCCCAGGAGCACGATCATGTCCCAGAACATGATGGAACGCGGCGTGGGGTGCAGGGCAACGTACATGATCCTCATGGGTTGGCCCATGTCGACAAAGATGAACAGAATGCACATGGTGACCGCCGAGATTGCGAGAAACTCGCCGAGAACCACGATGCTGCCGAACTTCTTGTAATCATGCAGGTAGTAGGGGATGACGAGCATCACGGCCGAGGCGGCCACGCCGACGAGGAATGTAAACTGGCCGATATACAGGCCCCACGATACGTCCCGGCCCAGGCCGGTGATGCCCAACCCGATGGTAAACTGCCGAAGGTAGAAGGAGAACCCTATCAGCACGAGGAGAGCGAGAAACAAAAGCCACGCCCGGTATTTTTTACTTCCTTCAAGCGCCTTCTCAAGCATGGTCGCCCTCTCCTATGAGATAGTAGACAGCCGGTTCGGTGCCCAGCTCGGGTTTGCGCCGGATCGTAAGCCTGGTCGACACGATCTTCCTCACCTCTGAATCGGGGTCTTCGATATCGCCGAAGAACATGCCGCCCTTGGGCGCGGCTTCCACGCAGGCGGGCATCTTTCCGAACTGGAGACGTTCCGTGCAGAAGGTGCATTTTTCCACCACGCCTATGGCCCTCGTGGGGTATTGCTTGTTCTCCGTTCCGGGGTTGATGGCCTTCCGGGGATCGAGCCAGTTGAAGCTCCTGGCGCCGTAGGGGCAGGCCGCCATGCAGAACCGGCATCCGATGCAGCGATGCTCATCCTGCATCACAATCCCGTCAGGAAACCGGAACGTGGCCTTGGTAGGGCAAACGCGGACACAGGGCGGGTTGTCGCAGTGGTTACACAATATCAGGAAGGGCATTTTCTTGAGGCGCTTGTCCATGAATCTGTCTTCCTGTCCCGGGAACGCGTTCTCGAAGGGCACCGTCGTGATCCATCTCACCTCGTTCTTTGTGTCTATGCTGCCGTCAGGATTCCTGAAGTCCGGCACGTTATGAATCAGGTGACAGGCATCTATGGTCTTTTTGAAATCCTCTTCAGTTTTGAACCTGCTCATGTCCACGACCATGGCCCACCGCTTCGCGGTCAGGGCGTTCTTGTTCGGCTCTACCTGCCGAGGACTAAGGCCCATGCCCCAGAGCGCTGCCTTTGTCACCGAAGCGCCGAACCCCAGAATGGAGGAGATGCCCGCAATTTTTAGAAATTGTCTCCTGTCCAGGCTCATGACCTGTTTCCCTCCTTTGTCCTTCTTCTCGTTTATAGATTGAAGAGCGATACTGTCTCGAAAGCAAACGGTACCAGATCGTCAATGGCCGAGTCCCGTACGACACCTTATTTTATATTTTGGACGCTTTTTCCCGGGTTGTCAAAGGGGGGGACCTCTTGTGGCATAGAAATATTCATACAATGGTACGAACTTAGACGGAATATTCAATGTCTGCTCATGTTTTTTCTCTATCCGCACATATTCATAAGGAAGGCGATAGACGATCTGTGCTGCATCAAAATTTCCGCAAAGATACTATAAAGTCATGCAGCGCAACATGCTGAGATATGCTATCGAGGGACTTGCTGCATGAGACACTCCTTCATCTATGCTCTGATGCTGATTTTTAATCAATCAATGTCCGCCGCTGTTCTTTCACCGATAAAAAGGTTCCGGAGAAAATTTCTGTATGAAGGTTTTAATTTATGCTATAGTTGTGCCACATATCAAAGTATCGAGGAGGGAAGAATGCCGTTCGTAAACATCAAGACATTGAAGGGCGCGCTGTCAGACGCGCAGAAGCAGGAATTGCATGCAAGGATTGCGGATGTCCTGGTGGAAATTGAAGGACGGGGAAAGCAGCAGTTTCGCCCGTACGTGATGATCATGATTGAGGAGCTGGAACCGGGGAATGCGAGCGTGGGTGGCAGGCCGGCGAGTGAGGAATTTGTCAAAAAACTTGCGGAATAAATCAGTATCTGGTCACGGTCTGGTCGATATTGTGCACCGTCCGGATCATGGCCAGTGCAGACGCTTGTGTATCCGCAACACAAGGACCACCTGTTCTTTCTTTATGAATTTCATCTTTTAGCTTTTTCCCTCAGTAGCATTAAAGTATTACCGGTAGTAGAAAAGCATCTATTCAGGGGACAACCCCAAAAAGAACACAAAAATATTAGTTGCAATCGGCCTCAAGCTTCGATATAATCCCTGCGTCAATCCGGCGCCCATCAATACTGGGAGACGGCAGATGATGCGGAAACGAATCGCGATATTTTGCATAGCGATTTTCTGTTTTGCCCTCTTTGTGGGCGCGGCCCATTATCATGGGGCGGAAGGCCCGCAGCGCGGCTGCGCCATCTGCCTTTTGTCCCAACTGCCCTTCGCCGCTGAAAGCGGCAATGTTCATATTTTCCAATCCTGGACAAGAATCATAGGTCCGTCTCAAGCCGTAATCACTCTTCCAGAAGTTCCTGCTGAGCGCGTCGGCACGCGCGCACCCCCGGCGTAGCCTCATTTCAGACTAAGCGCCTCGAAGCACGAAAATTCCAACAGGCCTTTGACAAGGCAAGTTTGCGGCCGCTTAGTTCGAAAAAGAGCAGCGCGAAGTGCTCGCCATAGTCCGTATCACTAGAGGGCACGGCCAGTACTTTCCCTGCTCTCCGGCACAATGCACGGCTCGGGCGGCCTTTACTAGGAGAGTGCCATGCTTTTCGGAAGTCAGCGAACTATTGGTATCGCATTTCTCTGCGCGATCACCTTGACATGCTCCCTGATTCTTCCCGCCTGCCGGGGCAGGCATCACAGCGCAAAGGTGAGCGCCGCGGGCGAGGGGACCGCGGCCCTTGCACGCTGAGTAATGTATGAATCTTGACGGCAGCCTTCTTTTTCCGAAACGTTGCCCAGGGAAACGTGGAGGGGCGCAATTTTGATAATCGAAGTCAGAGGAATCTTAAGATTAGCTTACTTTTAAAAAAATTTCTTCGCGAAAAGGATGGTTTCGAAATGAAAGCTTTTAAAATACAAGCATTTGTAATAATTGGTACCTTGCTCAGCCTCACTCTTCTTTCTTGTAGTGGCGGTGGTGGTAGCAGTGGCGGTGGAAATTCTTCTGTAACTATCATAGCCGGGCATGTCGCAGATGGGTTCGTTGCGGGAGCCACTGTAACTGCCTATCAAGTGAATGCTGACGGAACTCAGGGGGCGCAAATTGGAACACCTGTTCTGACTGACCAATCTGGAAACTATACCCTTAATCTGGGGACTTACTCCGGGCCCGTTTTAATAACCAGTGCAGGAGGAACCTATACCGATACGGTGACAGGAACGACGATTGATCTAACCAATTCTCCATTGATTTTATCTTCAATCGTGCCGAATGCCTCTGGAAATGTGACTGTCCAGATTAATCCTTTAACCACCATGGCAGCCGACGTGGCATTAACCTTAGTCGGTCAGGGAATCCCGGTGGTGACCGCGGCGGATGCCGCGAACGCGTCGGTTCAAGATTATTTTGCACTTACGTTGCCTATTTTAGATATAGCATTAGTAAACTTGACTACGACCGGCTGCATGACAGGAGAGAATCAAGCAAGCGCGGATGCTAGTGCGATTCTTGCTGGAATCTCGCAATTGGCATTTAATAATGGAGTTAGCTCGCTTGACCTCATTGAAGCCCTTATTCGGGATGTGACGTCCGATGGAATATTCGATGGGTTAGCGAGCGGGGCAACCATTTCTGTCCCCTTGACATCCGGAACCGGCACTATACCGTTATCCACGATTGAAGGGACTGCTCTGACGGGATTGGCAAATGCAATTACAACATTTATGACTTCTACATCGAACATTTGCGGAGCGACCGTGGATTCGAGCGTCATCTCCGCTCTATCGTATACGAATATATTTACGACCCCGGATGCGCCGACAGGCGTTACGGCTACGGCAGGAGCGGGATCTGTTATAATGAGCTGGGATACCGTGACCACTGCAACGTCTTATAATCTTTACATGGCAAATTCGACGGGGGTCACGGCAACTTCAACGCAACTGCCAGGGTATAGGAGTATCCCGAATGTGACCAGTCCCTATGATATTTCATCAGGCCTGACAACAAGCACAACCTATTATTTTGTGGTGACAGCGGTCAGTGGGACGAGTCCATATGTTGGAAGCGAAAGTGCAGCATCAGCCGAAGTATCGGCGACCGTCTTAGCCACAGGACCAGGCCTGCCGCAGTGGGCTCAAACCGTGACGGGGGGAAGTGATCAGTCAGTTTTCAGCAGCGTAACCGTGACATCAGACGGCTCTGTGTACGCCGCGGGATCTATTGACGGAACCGGCGCCTATAACTTCGGTAACAATGTAACTGCCGCAGGGACGTACAGCGGCGGAAAGAACATTGTACTGGTGAAATACAACAGCTCCGGCGTTGCGCAGTGGGCTCAAACCGTGACGGGGGGAAGTAATCAGTCAGTTTTCAGCAGTGTATCCGTGGCACCAGACGGCTCTGTGTACGCCGCGGGATCTATCTATGGAACCGGCGCCTATAACTTCGGCAACAGCGTGACCGCCGCAGGGATGGTCAATGGCGATAACATTGTACTGGTGAAATACGACAGCTCCGGCGCGGCGCAGTGGGCTCAAACCGTGACGGGGGGAAGTGATCAGTCATCATTCAGCAGCGTATCCGTGGCATCAGACGGCTCTGTGTACGCCGCGGGATATATCGAAGGAGCCGGCGCCTATAACTTCGGCAACGGCGTAACCGCCACCGGGACGTACAGTGGTGGTAACATGGTACTGGTGAAATACGACAGCTCCGGCGCGGCGCAGTGGGCTCAAACCGTGACAACAGGAAGTATTGACTCATTCTTCACTAGCGTATCCGTGGCATCAGACGGCTCTGTGTACGCCGCGGGATATATCGAAGGAACCGGCGCCTATAACTTCGGCAACAGCGTAACCGCCGCAGGGACGAACAGTAGCGGCATTAACATGGTACTGGTGAAATACAACAGCTCCGGCGTGGCGCAGTGGGCTCAAACCGTGACTGCAGGAAGCAGTGACTCAATTTTCTTTGGCCTATCTGTGGCATTGGACGGCTCTGTGTACGCGGCGGGATATATCAATGGAACCGGCGCCTATAACTTCGGCAACAGCGTAACCACCGCAGGGACGTACACTGGCGGCAACCTTGTACTGGTGAAATACAACAGCTCCGGCGTGGCGCAGTGGGCTCAAGCCGTGACGGCAGGAAGTAGTGACTCAATTTTCTTTAGCGTATCCGTGGCATCAGACGGTTCTGTGTACGCGGCGGGATATATCAATGGAACCGGCGCCTATAACTTCGGCAACAGCATAACCGCCGCAGGGACGTACACTGGCGGCAACCTTGTACTTGTGAAATACAACAGCTCCGGCGTGGCGCAATGGGCTCATTCCATTATAGCCGGGAGTAGTAGCTCGGTCGTCAATGGCGTATCCGTGGCATTAGACGGCGCTGTGTACGCCGCCGGACAAATCTATGGAACCGGCGCCTATAACCTCGGCAACGGTGTGACCGCAGCAGGGACAGACGGCAGCTCTAACATTTTACTGGTGGAATATTTTTAAGATTTGATTTACCTGACGAAGCGTTGGTTAACAACAACGTTTCGCAGTGCGCTACCAGCATGAACGGCACGCTCACATTCATGGCCACCGCGACAATTTCTGCAGGGTCGCGTTGGGGAGGAAGTACGAGATGTTGTGTCCTACGTCACATAACTTCTCTGACGTAACCGAGGATACATATGTTGCTAAGACATCAGATTACGGGTTTCTAAAAGGAAAGGGGATAGACACAGCCATGGAAGTGTTTGTGGAAAGTGTCGGTTTTGAGGGCGGAAAGGGCGTATCCGGCCGTTAGCCCTCTTTATGAACCTCAGAGAAAGGCTTGTGAGAACATCCGACAGCGCAGTGCTTTACGAAAATAAGTTCATCTATAGGAGTGCAAAAAGAAAGTTTACCCGCTGGTCGGAGGAACGCGACTGAGAAATCTTGCTCGGGAC
>JAWOJY010000030.1:0-31205 GCA_033854515.1 Nitrospirota bacterium | reverse complement strand
GTAACGAATAAATGGAAGAAAGAAGACCCAGTCCCGACGTGCTCATCGATCGGATGCGCCGGGAAGCCGAACGGAGCCGAGAAGGGCAGCTCAAGATTTTCTTCGGCGCCGCTCCCGGGGTAGGGAAGACCTACGCCATGCTCGAAGCAGCCCGGCAGAAGAGAATCGAGGGCATGGATATTGTCGTCGGCCTCGCCGAAACCCACGGCCGCAGGGAAACCGAGGCGCTCTTGGAAGGGCTTGAGGTGTTGCCCCGTCGCCCCGTGGAGTACCGCGGGAAAGTGCTCCAGGAATTCGACCTGGACAGCGCCCTTCGCCGCAAGCCGGCGGTCATTCTCGTTGATGAGCTTGCCCATACGAACGCCCCCGGTTCCCGCCACAAGAAGCGCTGGCAGGACGTCTACGAACTGCTCGGCGCCGGGATTTCCGTATATACCACAATGAACGTGCAGCACCTCGAAAGCCTGAACGATGTGGTCGCCCAGATCACGGGTATCAACGTGCGCGAAACGGTCCCTGATTTTCTCCTTGACCGGGCCGATGAGATCGAGCTCATCGATCTGCCGCCCGATGACCTGATCCAGCGCCTGAGGGAAGGGAAGGTATACATGCCGGAACAGGCCGCGGCGGCCATCGAGAATTTTTTCCGCAAGGGAAACCTGATCGCGCTGCGGGAACTCGCCCTGCGCCGCACCGCCGACCGTGTGGACGAGCAGATGCAGGTCTACCGGCAGGACAAGGGGATCACCAAGATATGGCCGGCCGGGGAACGCATCCTGGTCTGCATAGGACATAACCCGCGTTCGATCCGGTTGATCCATGCGGCGCGAAGACTGGCCGCGGGCCTGCGCGCAGAGTGGATAGCGGTGCACGTGGAAGAAGCACCTCCGCGGGTCCGGCCCTCGGAAAACGACCTCAAGCAGCTCGCCGACCATATGCGGCTCGCGGAAAGTCTTGGCGCCGAGACCGTGACGTTGAGCGGTCCCCGGATGAGTGAAGAGATCCTCACCTATGCGCGAAGCAGGAACGTGAGCAGGATCATTATCGGCAAGCCGACCCATGCACGCTGGAAGGACAAGCTTTTCGGCTCGCCGCTCGATGAAATCGTGCGGGGGAGCGGCGATATCGATGTGTATGTCATAACCGGCGACGTCGAGGAACGGCCCCATCTGCACCCTGCGGTCAAAAAGCCGGCCCGTCTCTGGCGCAAACGGGAGTGGCTGTGGAGCGTTCTCACGGTCACGGCATGTACGGGGATAGCCCAGCTGATGTCCCCTTATTTTGAACGGCTGGATCTGGCAATGGTATACCTGCTCGGGGTCGTGATCATTGCAAGCCGAACAAGCACGTGGCCGTCGACCTTTGCCGCGCTCCTCAGCATCGCGGCCTTCGATTTTTTCTTTATTCCTCCGTACTACAGCTTCGCCGTCAGCGACATCAGGTTCTTTATTACATTCATCGTGATGTTTATCGTTTCTGTTGTGATCAGCAGGCTCACGCTCAGGGTCCGCCGACAGGCCGAAGCAGCCCGGTTGCGGGAGCGCAGAACCGCCGCCCTGTATAATTTGAGCCGCGATCTGGTCCGCGAGCGAGGGGCGCAGCGGCTGAGCGAAATCGCAGTAAAACACATTGGAGAGGTTTTCGACAGCCAGGTCGTCATTCTCATCCCCGATGAGCAGGGCCGTCTCGCACCCTCCGTGAGCGGGCCTTCGTCTTTTGCTCCCGATCAGCAGGAATTGAGCGTTGCTCAATGGGTTTATGAACACCGCCAGCCCGCGGGCAAGGGCTCCGACACGCTGCCCGGCGCAAAAGCGCTATACGTGCCGCTCATCGCCTCGGCAGGCGCCGTTGGCGTCGTCGGCATTCTTCCGCGAACTTCTACGGACGGCTTTGAGCCGGAGCAGTTTCATTTTCTGGAGGCCTTCGCGAACCAGACCGCAATCGCCATAGAACGCTCTTTTCTCGGTGAGGCGGCCCAGCGCGCCCTGTTGAAGGCGGAAACGGAAAGCCTGCGCAACACGCTTCTGAGCTCCATTTCCCATGATCTGCGAACGCCGCTGTCGGCGATCACGGGCGCCGCGACCACGCTGCTGCAGCGTGATGTCCTGATCGATACCGACAGCCGCCTCGATCTGGTCAAGACCATCCAGGAAGAAGCTGAACGACTCAACCTGGTCATCAAAAATGTCCTGGATATGACGCGCCTCGAATCGGGGGCCATCAAAGTGAACAAAGAATGGCAGTCCCTCGAGGAAATCGTCGGCGTGGTGCTCAACCGCCTCGGAGACCGCCTCAACGAACATCCCGTGACGGTGAAGCTTCCGGGCAATCTGCCGCTCATCCCCTTCGACGGCCTGCTCATTGAGCAGGTCCTGATGAATCTGTTCGACAACGCCATCAAGTATACGCCAAAAGGTACGCCCCTCGAACTTTCGGCATCGGAGTCCTTTTACACGGTGACCGTTTCGCTGGCAGACCGCGGGCCCGGCATCCCTCCGGGCGAAGAAGAACGCATTTTTGAGAAATTCGTGAGGGGCCGCGGCGCAACCGGCGGCGTCGGTCTCGGACTCGCAATTTGCCGCACAATCATCAATGCCCACGGCGGCAAAATATGGGCCGAGAACCGTCCTGACGGCGGCGCGGTGTTCCGGTTTAGCTTGTCGGCAGCAGGCCTTCCTCCGGCCCCGAAGAGCGAGGAGTAAGTGGTTTTTCATATGGCTGACGAATGGCTGACGAAAAAGAACTCATACTTTTGATCGAGGACGAGCCCCAGATGCGTCGTTTCCTGCGGATAACGCTCCAGTCCCACGGATATCGTCTGGTAGAGGCCGCTACGGCCCAGGAGGGCCTGATGCAGGCGACCACGCGCAATCCCGATGTCGTGCTTCTCGATCTCGGGTTGCCGGATCTCGACGGTCTGGAGGTGACCAAACGACTGCGCGAATGGACACAGACGCCGATCATCGTGATCTCCGCACGGGAGCAGGAACAGGACAAGGTGAAGGCCCTTGACGCCGGCGCCGATGATTATTTGACAAAACCGTTTAATGCCGGGGAACTCCTCGCGAGAATCCGCGTCGCCCTGCGCCACGCGGCGCTGCGCGGTAAGGCCCAGCAGGAGCCGGTCTTTACGCTGCACAACTTGCGGGTCGACTTGGCGCAGCGGCTTGTGTTTCTTGACAACTATGAAGTGCACCTTACTCCCATCGAGTACAAGCTGCTGACCGTATTGATCCGCCATGCCGGTAAGGTCATTACGCACAATCAACTCCTCAGAGAAGTATGGGGGCCCGCCCATGTGAACGAGGTCCAGTATTTGCGGGTTTACATGACACAGCTCAGACACAAGCTCGAAGTCGATCCTGCACGCCCCCGTTTTCTCATGAACGAGCCGGGGATAGGGTACCGGCTGAAATACGATCCCGAAGGGTAGGCACATATGCAGTATTCCGGACAATTGTCTTCGGTTCTATAATGTTTATCGATGCTCATTCTACAAACACGTGCCTAAAAAGATGTCAGGAGAAATTCCCTTGCCAGCGCCTCCTCCCTGTGGGAATCATGGTCCTCATGAAATAAAATCAACCCCTATATGCAGCTATCTTATTCTTGCATTGGCACAAGCCTTGCTTTATAATATGAGTTCTGTTGCCAAGATGCACGGGCACAAGACATGTCGCCATGCCGCAACAGGGTGCAGGCGACGGAGAACCAGAATAATTTATGGATCAACCGGACAAACCCTCACTCACCCATCGATTGAAGACTCTTGTTGTCGGCGGCAAGCACAACATCGAGGACACGTCGCTTTTCCAGAAGCTGACCCTGATTGCATTCTTTGCGTGGATCGGGCTCGGCGCCGATGGTTTGTCGTCGTCCTGCTACGGCCCCGAGGAAGCCTTCGTTGCGCTCCAGGGGCACACGTATCTGAGCGTGTTCATTGCGCTCATGACGGCAGTGACGATCTTCATTATCGCCGCCAGTTATTCCCAGATCATCCAACTCTTCCCCACGGGGGGCGGCGGGTACCTCGTAGCCAGTAAACTGCTCTCTCCCTCGGCCGGCATGGTCTCGGGTTCCGCGCTCATGATCGACTACGTTCTCACGATCACCATCTCCGTGGCGAGCGGCGCGGACGCGCTGTTCAGCTTTTTTCCTGCTTCATGGTTGCCGTACAAGCTCCCGTTTGCCCTTGCAGGCGTTCTGGTCCTGACGTTTATGAACCTCCGGGGCGTAAAAGAATCGGTTCTCCCGCTCGTGCCCATCTTTTTGACCTTTGTTATCATGCACGCCTTTGCTATAGGCTATGCGTTGATTGCAAATGTGACGAGCTTCACGGATGTGGTTGCGTCGACGAGGGCTGACGTAGCGCGGTCGCAGGCGGAAGTCGGCATGGTGGGCATGATATTTCTGATCCTTCGCGCCTACAGCATGGGCGCGGGCACATACACCGGAATTGAAGCAGTGAGCAACGGCCTCCCCATCCTCCGGGAGCCGAAAGTGAAGACCGGTAAGCGTACCATGCGCTATATGGCGATCTCTCTGGCCCTGGTTGTCACGGGGTTGATGATTGCCTATCTCCTGTATCGTGTCGCGCCCGTAACGGGGAAAACCCTGAACGCAGTTCTGTTCGAGCGTATGGCGCAGAACTGGGGAAAGGCGGGAACCGCCTTTGTCTTCATCACGCTCCTGTCGGAGGCGGTACTGCTCTTCGTCGCGGCACAGACCGGCTTTCTCGACGGCCCCCGCGTGCTTGCGAACATGGCGCTGGACCGGTGGTTTCCGACCAAGTTCGCCATGCTGAGCGACCGTCTTGTGACACAGAAGGGGATCATGCTCATGGGTGGTGCAGCGCTCGCGACTATGATACTGACCGGCGGATCGGTAAAATATCTTGTCGTCCTGTACAGTATCAACGTGTTCATCACCTTCTTTCTTTCCCAGCTCGGCATGGTGCGCCACTGGTGGCAGGTCCGGGGCGAGAACCACTGGGAGAAAAAGCTGTTCATCAACGGGGTCGGCATGACGCTTACCTTTTTTATTCTTGTTTCGGTAACGGCGGTAAAGTTCCATGAAGGGGGATGGATCACCATTCTCCTTACCGGGGCGCTTGTGGTGATTGCGCTGCTCACCAGGCGGCACTACCGCAATACGTTCCGGATTCTTCAGCGACTCGATGAGCTGGTAAAGGCGGCGGAGGCCTCGTGTCCGGCATTTCCCGGCGAACAGGGCACTGATAAGGAACTGAAGGTGAAATACGATCCCCAGGACAAGACCGCAATCCTCCTCGTGAACGGCTTCAACGGGCTGGGGCTGCACACGCTCTTCAGCGTCATCCGCCTCTTCGGCGGGACCTTCAAGAACTTTGTGTTCATCCAGGTCGGCGTGGTAGACGCAGGGAACTTCAAGGGAGCGGATGAGGTGTCCCATATGAAGGAGGAGGTGAAGAAGGAGCTTGATCGCTATGTGCATTATATGCGCTGCCACGGATATTATGCGGCGGGATACTCCTCGTTCGGGAACGATGTCGTCGACGAGATCGCCCGCCTCGCACCGAAGATCCTCGAGCGCTTCCCGAATGCCGTACTTTTCGGGGGACAGCTCGTTTTTCCGAAGACATCCTTTTTGTCCGGGCTATTTCACAACTACACGATTTTCGCCATTCAAAGAAGATTTTACAGCCAGGGCATCCCCGTCGTCATCCTCCCAATCCGCGTGTAGCGGCTTTCCTGAAATCCCTAGCGCATAATTCGACTTCGGCCTTGATTCTCGCAGGCGGTTCCTTCGCTGCGGGACAAGGCCCATTTCCGTGAAATTTCGCTTGACAACGGGTGTCGGAGTAGGGTAATACATAGGCTTTTCAAAGGAGAAAAATCGGCGAAATGAACCAAGAACGGGTAAAAAACGTCTACGTCGTCGGGCATACGACACCGGACGCTGATTCCGTGTGCTCCGCCGTCGCTTACGCCTATTTCAAGAACGTTACGGACAAGCGGTACGTGTTCACGCCCGTACGCGCCGGCAAGCTGAACGACGAAACGCGTTTCATTCTCGAAAAGTTCGGCGTGCCCGCGCCTGCCGAAGTGGAGAGCTTGGCGGCGACCGTGAGCGACCTGAATCTGAAAAAGCCGATCGCTATCGGCGTCCGTGATTCCATCCAGGCACTCGCGCTTTTGATGCGGGAACAAGGCGTGAGAACGGTTCCCGTGGTCGACAGTTCAGGCCGGCTGGCCGGCATTGTGGGGCTTAAGGACATCGCTCGTCACTACATGGACAGTGTGGGATTTACCGACCTCGACCGTGCGCCGATCGAACTCGACATCCTTCTCAAAACCCTCGATGCCCGAGCTGTCAGCAACACGAAACAGATTGACCGTCTCACCGGCCGCGTGTTCATCGCCGCGGCTCAGCGGGGCGTTCTCTTGAACCGCGTACGCCCCGGCGATGTTGTCATAATCGGCGACCAGCACGATATCCAGCTCGATCTTATACGCTCGGGATGCTCGGCGCTCATCGTCGTCGACGGCGCGCCGCTCTCGAATGAAGTGATCGCGGCGGCGGGGGAGAAGGGCGTCCTCCTCCTGTCGTCCCCGCATCAGGCCTTTGCCACGGTCCAGCTCATGACCATGTCCGAGCCCGTGTCGACGATCATGAGCACGGTCTGTCCTTTGGTGGGGCTCTATACGCCCATATCCGAGGTACGGAAGGAAATCGTGAAGTCCGAGTACCGTTCGGTCGTCGTGGTGGACAGCGACAACCGCCTCATCGGTTTCATCACGAGGACCGACCTCATTCAGCCGGTACGCAAGATGGCCATCCTTGTGGACCACAACGAACTCTCCCAGGCCGTGGACGGCATCGATGAGGTCGAAATAGTCGAGATCATCGACCATCACCGGGTGGGAGACATTTCAACCATGGCGCCCATCTACGTTTACAATGACCCGGTAGGAAGCACCTGCACCGTGGTGGCGGGGTCGATGTTCCTGTACCAGGTACACATCCCTCGCGAGATCGCCGGCCTGCTCCTCTCAGGGATTCTTTCGGACACGCTCCTGCTGACCCTTTCCACCACCACAGAGCGCGACCGCCGGGCGGCGCAGCAGCTTGCGGAAACGGCGGGGGTGGACATCACATCTTACGCAAGGGAACTGCTTCATGCGAGTATCAGTATCGAGGGCAGGAGCGCGGCCGAGCTCATCGCCGCTGACTTCAAGGAATTTCTCATCGGCGGAAAGAAGCTCGGAGTGAGCCAGATGATGTCGCTCGATTGCGCGGACATCGACCTGCGGGAGGAAGAACTGCTCGCGGAACTCGAGCGCCTGCGCAGGTTGCAGGGGTACGACCTGACCGTGCTTCTCGTGACCAATCCTTTGGGCGAAGGCAAAGAGCGGATACTGCTCAAGGGAGAGTCGTGGATCGTGGAAAAAGCGTTCAACGTACGGGTGGAACGCCACACCTGCACCGTCCCCCGGGTGCTTTCGAGGAAGAAGGATTTCATCCCAGCCGTCGGCCAGGTGCTGAGCCTGGGCCAGCCGGGAAGGTGATTTTTTCCCGTCGACCTCTTCCATTCGTCTCGCTTTCCTTTAAATTTTTCTATAAGAAAACAATATTTCCGCAAATATTTCCTCTTATCTTGACTCCTTTCATCCTTGATGGTACACTTTTCAAAGACCTGCAATTGCTCAACAGCGGATGATAGAGTGTTGCGCCGAAAAAGTGTCATGCGGCCCGGTTCTATTACTCCTCTGATTCCAGAGTATTCACCCAATTTCTTATAATCAAAGTATTTCCGGTTTCGCTTCGAGATTTCCGTCACCGGAGCGCATCGTCCGTTGCGCAATGACCGCGGCTGAATCTCGCTGCGGTCACATACTGTGCCGGGCCCAGATGGGCCAGGAATGAGGGGGGACCCGATGCCTTTTGAACTACAGTTGCGGAGGCTTTTTTAATGTATGACGTGATCATCGTGGGAGCAGGACCCGCAGGGGCTACCTGCGCGCGAGAGTGCGCGCTTCGCGGTCTGAAGACGCTGCTCCTCGATAAAGACGGTTTTCCCCGGTCCAAGCCGTGTGCCGGGGCCGTTTCCGAACAGGCCCTCTCGTGCCTTGATTTTCCATTGCCGCCGTCTATCGTGGAAAGAGAATGTTTCGGCGCGAAAATCCATTATCACGGCCGTACGATGGAAGTAATGAAAAAGCACCGGCTGGCCGTGCTCGTCAGCCGGGATGCCTTCGATTCTTTCCTCGCGGACAAGGCCGTCGAGGCGGGAGCGAATTTTTCATCGGCAGAAAAATTCATCGACCTCGTCATTCATCAGGACGCGGTCGATGTGAGGACGGACAGGTCTTCCTACAAGGCGCGGTACGTGATCGGGGCCGACGGGATCAACAGTCGGGTAGCGCTTTCCGTGAGGGCACCCATGAAAAAAGCGGAAAAGGTCTTTGCCCTGGTCTGTTCCGTTCCCGTGGATGATGCCGTCATCGACAGCCGGGGAAAAATAATTGACCTTTATTTCGGCGTTGCTCCTATGGGGTACGGCTGGGTCTTCCCTCACCGGGGGTATCGCTCCGTGGGCATCATGGGCCTGGCGTCGAAGTTTTACGAGCCCTTGAAGGCATTTGCGGATTTTGCCCGTTCCGTTGACATGCGTACGGCAAACACCAGGGGGCACTTCATCCCGCTCGGCGGTATAAAAAGGAAGCTTTATTCCGGACGCGTCATTCTCGTCGGAGACGCGGCCGGATTTGCGGATCCCTTTCACGGAGAGGGGATATCCCATGCCATCCTGTCCAGCAAGCTTGCGG
This sequence comes from Nitrospirota bacterium, assembly GCA_033854515.1. GTDB lineage: Bacteria > Nitrospirota > UBA9217 > UBA9217 > UBA9217 > JAWOJY01. Next base: position 22,398 of record JAWOJY010000030.1, on the reverse strand, counting down.
CCCGGGCGGTCGCGGATATTCTCAACAGTCACGTGCGTGCGTCTGCGGCTCTTGCCCGCTATCGCCGGGACAGTGAGCGCTTCATCCGGAAAAACCTGCGTGTCGCGCTCTTCATGGCACGGGTCATTGCTAAACTTCCGGGGCCCTTTGTCCATATCTTTTTGGACCATAGAGGCGCGCTCGAAAAGTATCTTAATATCCCGATGGGCAGGCTTGATTACAAACGCTTCTGGAAATGGTTCGTTGTTCACGCTCCGCTTTACCTCCTCGCGAGCTATCTCGGATTTTCACGGAGCAACCCGAGGCGTAAAGAGATCAAGAAAGCGGACGCCGGTCATTAGCGGATTGCCCGCTGCGGCGCATCATTTCCGTCGCAACCCGGTCAGGAATTCTTTTGTGCAGGTATCTTCACATTGTCTTGGATCGAAAACCTCGGCTCTCGTATAGACTCGCTCTGACACAGGGGACATTTCCCGGGTCTGCTCAGTTTTTCTCTCTTTGCAAAGAGAAAACCGCATTTTTTACATTCTGCAGGGTTAACGACGAGATGTCGCCCTTGTTTGTTTACGGTTTTGCGGATGTGCTCGAGGTGACGGTAAACGTCTCGTTCGGGAATCCTTACGTCGGCGGATATGTCTCTTGCCGACCGCGGGCCGGCTTCGAGAGCGGAAAGAATGGTGTGTCGCACGGTATCAGAGGCTTCGGCCGGTTCGACGGACGAGGCCGGCACTTTAACCTTCTTTTTCACAATTTACTCCGAGCATTATCAATACTTCTTAAGTGTAACACCATGCACCATCACGTTGTTGCGTTCGAGAGGGAAAAATGGACTTCATGAAATCTTCGCCGTTTCTTCAAGGGACTACTGAAAACTTAGAGACGCTCAATTAAAAAGCTTGACAGGCTTCCCATTTTTGCTACTATACTATTTAATAAAGCTCGGCGCACACATTGTTGCATGTTGTAGTAAAGGGGGGCATAACGTGGAATTAGATAAGGAACTCGACCCTAAACTCAAAGCATACCTGAACAAATATATCGATCAAAGAATCATCGAGGCGTCGAAACAGGTTTACGATGCCTTGAATAAAAAGATCAAAGCCGTGGAAGGTAAAGTCCATGATGTTGAGGTCAAAGCGCACAAAAACCGGGCGGCGATCATCGCATCCAAGGGCACGCTGGACATGGCCTATCCTCCGCTTCTTTTGGCCACCGGGGCCCGAAGCATGGGGATCGAAGCATCGATCTTTTTCACCCTTTACGGCGTGAATATTCTGAAGAAAGATATCAATTTGAAGGTGGCCCCTCTTGCCAACCCTGCTATGCCTATGCCGGTGCCGAACATCGTCGGGTCTCTGCCGGGCATGACGTCCATGGCCTCCATGATTATGAAGAGGATGTTTAAGAAGCAGGCAGTCCCCACGATCCAGGACCTTTTGGACATGGCCCGGGAGTCGGGTGTAAAGCTCGTGGCGTGCCAGATGACGCTGGACGTCCTTGGCATCAAGCAGGGAGATCTGATCGACGGTATAGAGTTCGGCGGTCTCGCGACCTTCCTTGAATACGGCATGGGCGCCACGGTCACATTGTTTGTTTAAAAAGCGTATAGTTCCATAAGCCTGACCCGGACAAGTCGAATCCAGTTACGTGAACAACGTCCCGTATCGCGACACAGGCTGCCGACTCGTTTGCAGGCTCTTCGAACTGTTGCTTTGAGATTTTTGACGGCCTACCGGTAAAAATTCAATCTGTAAGTCATCAAGGAGTCCGACTGATGGAATGGGGAATTCCCATATTGACACAGAAAGGGGAGGCGGCGATCAAAAACATGCCTCCTGACCTGACCGCCCGGTGTCGGAATATTCTTATACAGGTGGATGGAAAAAGATCGGTCGAAGAAATCTTCGCGACCCTCAAGGGGCTCGAAGGACTCGATGAGTCCTTCAACAAGCTGGTTGCGGGCCGTTATATACAGATTTCCCGGGAATGCAAGGACCTCATCAAAGCGCTGGCGCAGCAGATGCTGGGCTCCAAATCCCCGACGCTGATAAAGAAAATAGACGAGATGCACGCCAAGTTCGGGGACGCCTGCTGGGATCATCTCGACGAGTTGGACAAAACTGCCCGTCTCTTTTACGGGGAAGTAACGGCGGAGAACTTGAAAAAAGAAATTGCCCGGATCTTACAGGAATTAAGAAAATCATAACCTCTTTCCTCTTTTTCCTTTTCGTATAGATGGGCTGTCCGACCGGTTTGCGTCCACAGCCTTCCGATTATATAAAAATCACTTTAAAACGTGTTCCTTTCGGCGCCGCATTCTTCTCCGTTCATCTGTTACACTTAATTGTGTCCTTTTGAAAATTGCTCCAAACAAAGAGGTGAGCCATGGCCCGTCCCAAAAGCATACAGTACTCTCTGGCAGTCTTGTTTTTTCTGATGGTATCCATAATTGCGGCGAAATCCGCTTATGGAAAAAGTGAGACCGAGATCTACGGCGCCGCAGAAAGCTTCACATGGAAGGAATTCAATGACAGCGGTGCACGGCTTTTGAAAGAATCGGGCCCATTGTTTGGCGCGGGGATGTCCTATGCGTATCATGACGAAAATTTCACCATCCTGAGATCCCGGGGAGAGCTTTTCGGGAGCCGGGTCGATTACGACGGCCAGACGCAATCAGGAGTGCCGGTCGTGACGAAGACGGGTTATTTCGGCTTCAAAGTGGAGGGGGACTTCGGAAAGAAGTTCATGGTCGGCGCGCATTCTTCGCTTGAGCCCTTCGGCGGCGTCGGTTATCGCTGGTGGATAAGAGACATACGGAACGGTACCGATGTATTGGGCAATCCCGTGTCGGGATATCGGGAAGTCTGGCAGAGTCTTTATCTGCGTCTCGGTGTCCGGGCAGACCACGGCTTTTCCGATCAAAGGAAGATATTCGGCGCGGCCGGAGTGAAACTGCCCCTCGACAACAGTAATACCGCTTATTTGAGCAACATCAATTCCGCGTATGCGGATGTCACTCTTAAACCGCGAAACGAAGCATCCCTGTTCGCTGAGACAGGAGTGAACGTTCGTACAATAAAGGTAACCGCCTTTTACGAGAGTTTCAGGTTCTCGAAGTCGCCCATTGAGAATGCCGGTGCTTTTGGTCCGGTGATACAACCAGATACAAAGGCGGACATCTTAGGATTAAGAGTCGGCGTGGTGTTTTAACGGGGAGGTCTTTCAGCGCGCAGTTGACTGCCGAACGCGAAATCGTAGGAAACACTCCTTGTCACTCCGGTTCTTCAAGGTTCCCTAACGTTGAAAGGATTACTTCAGGCAGCGCCGGATGGATGTGCATGGCCTTTGCAAGGGACCACATATCGAGATCATTCGCCATGGCGGTGATGACTTCCTGAATGAGGATGGACGCGTAGGGGCCGATAATGTGGAAACCGAGGATCTTTCCCGAGTCTTTTATCACGATCGCCTTTGCAAAGCTCTCCTCATCCATCATGGCCTCCCCGCGTGCCGTCTCGGAATACTTCGCCGTTCCCACGAGGAGATCGCGGAGGTCATGCTGCTTCCGGGCCTCCTCTTCCGTGAGTCCCACGGAGGCGATTTCGGGATAGGTGAAGACTGCGTGGGGCGCGGCGCGATAGTCCATCTTCACTTTTTCCTTGTGCGCGGCGTTGTGCCATACGATGGTCGCTTCCCTGTTGGCCACATGCCTGAACATTTTCCTGCCGATCGCGTCACCGAAAGCCCAGATGTTTTTTTTGCTTGTCTCGAAATAGTCGTCCACCTTTATATAATTTCTTTTATCCGTCGCCACCCCTGTGTTCTGGACCTTGAGAATGTCGGCATTGGACGTTCTCCCCGTGGCGATCATTATCTTCTCGGCCGTCATCTCCAGCGCCCTTCCCGTCGCTCTCTCCTTCGCCGTCACCGTGCAGCCTGAACCGGATTTCTTCACTTCCGTTGCTTCCGTATTCGTATGGATGGTCATGCGTTGGTTCAGTTTCGTTTTTAACAGCTCCGATATCTCAGGCTCTTCCTCGGGAACGAGGCGTTTGTTTCTCTGGACCAGCGTGACCTTGACGCCTGCGGCAGAAAAGAAATGGGCGAATTCAACCGCGACATATCCGCCGCCGACTATGATAATGCTTTCCGGTTTTTCCCTAAGCTGCAGAGCGCTCTCGTTGGTGAGGTAAGGGAACTCTCCGATACCCTTGATCGGCGGTATGTGAGGCCGTGCGCCGGTCACGATGAAAATTTTCTTGCCTTTGATCTGCTCTCCCTTGGCTTCCAGCGTGTAATCTTTGACAAAGTGCGCCTCGCCTTCGTAGAAGTCCACGTCCTCCGACTGTGCGATGCCTTCCCGCATGCGGTTGACGCTCCCGCCGACCGTCGTGCGCATCCGCTCCATGATTGCGTTGAAATCTATACGTTTGATTTCCGCGGCCACGCCGAGTTTTTTCGCTTCCGCGATTTCTACGATTCTATCTCCCGGATAGACGAGGATTTTTGTGGGGATTCAACCGACGTTGAGGCAGGTGCCGCCCAACGGGCCTTTGTCGACCAGGGCCGTGCTGAGGTTATGGGCGAGCGCGTTCTCAAGAATGAGAGAGCCTGCACCCGAACCGATAACGATTACGTCGTATTCCTTCATGTCATCCCCTTTCGTCCGTGATGATGCCGACCCGCCTGTCTAAATTCTAATCGGCTTGTTCGGGTTTGGCAAATGAGGCAACGCAAAAAATCCGTAAGAAGTGATTCGAGCTGTCTCCCTACGGCGTGTGATGGGACCGGACGGGCATCCTTCAGGAGCGAGGAATAAGAGCGCCCTTCGCGTCGATTCGCCGGTAAAGTCTGTATGTTTCCTTGGGATGATCGTGATCCTTCATCCTCCTCGTTTCCCACAGGAGTCCCCACTCTTTCCCTTTGGGCGGATTGACAAGGGTGTCGCCGCTCTCGATGAGCAGGAAATCGCAGTCTCCGATGTCAGTTGCTTCAGCGCGCTTCGTGATGATGCCCGCGTAATATTCGAGCATGGCCCGTTCCGATTCCCCGAGCCCCACTGAGGCGATAAAACCGTGCCGGGGAGGCAGCGCTGATTTGAGAGGGGTAAACAGGGGACGGTAGCCTGCGCCGGCATCAAACCAGGGAAGCCAGATAGTCATGAGAAGTCCCAGTACAAGCGTTATCCCCGCCGCCCAGCTCACCGCCGGAAATTCCCGGGTACGGGAGAGACGGCTGGCCGCAAAAAGCCATGCCAGGGTAAAAATGAGCGCAATCGCGAACGGAAGGCCGTTGAATGAGGGGACATAGCCCGGCTGCAGGTAGTGGAGCTTCTCCGCGGCGCTCGCAGGGTGGCTTGTAACCAATGCGACCCATCCGAACCAGATCAGTACGGACAGGAAGCCAAAAAAAGCGACGGAAAACTTGTTGAGCACCTTTACGGCTCGCTCCCCAAAAGAATCCGCACCTGCCGCGGCAAGGAGCGTCACAGGCAGCAGCATGGGAAACGCATAAAGGTCCCTCATGCTCGATGAGAGACTTAATACCGTAAGCATCACAAGAAATGCAACCAGGGGAAGCTGGATCGCGGATTCGCTGTACCATGTACGTCTTTTCAGCCAAAGAGTCCAAAGCGCCAGGGGCAGCGCCGGGAACGCGAACCAGGGAAGCATGACGAGATAAAAAGTGGACGAAAATCTTCGTCCCACATTGCCGAACCCGACGAAACGGCCGACGTTCTCAAACCAGAACCAGTCCCAGAACAGCGTTGGCGAGCGGTGATAGAGGGCAATCGGCCAGATGAGAAGCCAGGGCAATGCCGCGGCCAGTGCGATGAGCAAAGAACGGACATAATCCTTCCTGCGCCATGTCGTAAAAAGTATTGGAAGCAGCAAAGCTGTTATCCCGATCAATCCCGGTGCGAGCAGTCCCTTTGACATAAACCCGATTCCCGTGCCCGTACCGATCCAGAACCCTCCGAGGACGTATCTGCGGCTGCTCAGGGCCAGCCCATAAATCGCTACGGCAAAACCCGTGAGTAGTGCTACGTCGGTAATCAGTTTGTGCGCCGTTTCCTGTAGTCCGAGACATCCGATCAGAATGGCGGCCGTGATCCAACCATAACCCCTGCCGAGGAGTTCGCGTGCCGCAAGCCCCATGAAAATCAGGGTGAGAATCATGTAAAAGGCGCTTGCCAGGCGCGCCGCGTCGTGAGGCTGGAACGGAGGAGAGAACGAATGAACAAAGGTGGCTGCCGTTATATAAAAAAGCGGAGGCTTTTCCATGAACGGCTCTCCGGCAAGAGTGGGAACGACCCAGTCGCCGGTCTGCACGATGTGATTCACAAGGCCGAAACTGTAGGGCTCGTCCGCTTTCCAGAGGTCACGCCCGATGAGGCCTGGCATCACCCATGCGATAAATAGCACGATGAGCAATATTTTAGATGAAGTTTCCATTATTAGATTAGACGGAGTTTTTTCCTCATTCTGCGCATTCATTCTAAAGTTATAGGGATATGATGAGCAGCTATTTTCAGGCTCATTTAAGAGTCCTTGACAGGTTCATGTATAATATATCTAGTTTGTGTTGTGAGGTTTTGGAAACAAAGTCTGCAGCAACAGCATCTATAAAATCATCTTAGCAAAAAATAAACGGTCCGTGTTGCCCTGTCTTTTTTATGCTCAACATTGCTGTAGCGGGTTGAGAATAATAAATCTTATAATTAAAGCTATCAAGTTTTTATCCAAACTTGACAAAACCTTATAGCTTGATAAAATAAATTTATGATTCGTCATTTCATTCCCGTATTTCTTCTTCTTAGTTTCCCCGTCACAGCAAAAGCCATTGATTGTTATTCATGTCATGGGCAGCAAGGCATGCCCGGATATGTGAACAAAACCGAATTCGGAGAATCGGTGCATGGAAAATTTTCATGCAATGACTGTCATCTCGATGTCACCGCATATCCGCACGGGAAAGTTTCGAAGGTCAACTGCGGCATCTGCCATTTCCTAGGGACCGAAGGAGCGCCTACGGCCCAGGCGCTGCAGTACAAGATGAGCGTTCACGGCAAAGCGGTACAGGAGGGTAATCCCAAAGCACCGATCTGCCAAACCTGTCACGGGTCACACTATATCTTCCCGTCGAGTGATGAACGCTCGAATACCTACCGGTTGAAAATCCCTGCCCTCTGTTCCCGCTGCCATCCAAGCGAGTACGAGGCCTACGTCAAGAGCATACATGGCGAACAGCTTCTGGACAAGAAAAATATGGGTGCAGCAACGTGTTTCGACTGTCACCTGGAACATCGCACTCCCAATGTGAACGAACCGCAATGGAAACTGGCATTGATAAACGAGTGCGGCACATGCCATCCCGAAAAGTTGGATACATACCGGAAGACGTACCACGGCAAGGTGACCGAGCTTGGATACACCACCGTGGCTAAATGTGCGGACTGTCACGGCTCGCATAATATTCTGCCTCCGTCCGATCCGGGTTCCACGCTTTCCCGGGGAAATATCGTGGCCACCTGCGGGGTCTGCCATCCGGGGGCGACGTTGAGTTTTACGGAATTTTACGCCCATCCGGAAGAGAGCAACCGGGCGAAATTTCCAGTTCTCTATTATACCTGGCTGTTCATGACATTGCTCCTTATCGGGGTCTTCGCATTCTTCTTTACGCATATGGCGCTCTGGGCGTTCCGCGCGCTTAAGGAGCGACAATCCGGAAAGAGAGGAGAGTAGCGCGAGGTGCCTTACATCAAGCGTTTCAACGCCTATCACAGGGTCCTTCACATCGCCATGGCCGTGAGCTTTCTCGGCCTCGTGATATCGGGTATGCCGATCAAATATGCCGAAGCGCCCTGGGCCCTGTGGCTCATGAAGTTTCTCGGCGGGTACAAGACTGCAGGACTCATCCACAGAATCTGCGCAGTAATCACGTTTGGTTATTTTGCTGCCCATATTTCATACGTGTTCTACTACATCGTGGTTGTCAGAAAATTCAAGTTCAATCCGATTGGACCGGAGTCCATGGTTCCATGGGTCAAGGACTTTGAGGACATCTACAGCAGCTTCAAGTGGTTTTTAGGCAAAGGCCCGCGGCCGCGGTTCGATCACTGGACCTACTGGGAGAAGTTCGACTACTGGGCGGTTTTCTGGGGCGTGGGCATGATCGGAATGTCGGGGCTGCTCCTCTGGTTCCCGGTGTTCTTCGGCACGTTTCTCCCGGGATGGGCGTTCAACATAGCGACGATCATTCACAGCGACGAGGCTTTGCTTGCGGCCGGATTCATATTCACTATTCATTTTTTCAACACCCACATGAGGCCGGAGAAATTTCCGATGGATCCCGTTATATTTACCGGGACGCTCAGTCTTGACGAATTAAAGCACGAACGGCCGCTTGAGTATCAACGTCTCGTGGACAGCAATCAACTTGAGACGCTCGCGACTTCAGCACCTTCGAACAGACTTTTCGACTGGGGTACGGGCTTCGGGTTTGTCCTTCTCCTCATCGGTTTCTTTTTGCTCGTGTTGATTATCCTGGGCCAGTTCTTCTATTGATTGATATAATGGAGGCGCAGTCAGCGTTATGGCAACTACGAACAGAGATGTCTTTATAAGAAATATCTTTTCAATCAGCGCCCCCTATATCGACTTCTTAAGCTCATCCTTCAGCTTCGGCCTATGCCATCTCTGGAGGAGAAAACTCGTCTCCCTCTCGGGAATCAAGAAGGGGGACAAGGTGCTGGACCTCTGTACCGGCACCGGCGAGCTAGCGTTTTTGCTCACGGGGCCGGCGGGTTCCGAGGGGTCCGTCACGGGAATCGACTTTTGCCAGGAGATGCTCGAACGCGCCCGGAAGAAAACAAACGGCCGACCGAAGAACATCTCTTTTGTACTGTCCGATGCGAAGGACATTCATTTCCCCGACAATTCCTTCGACGTGGCTACCGTAGCCTTCGGCATGCGGAACATTCCCGATACCATTCTCGCGCTCAAGGAGGTCAAGCGCGTGCTGAAGCCCGGCGGAAGGTTCCTGTGCCTTGAACTCACCAGGCCGGTCAAATCATGGTTTCTCCCTCTTTATAAGTTCTATGCTTTCAGGGTCATGCCCTTTCTCGCTAAGTTTTTTACCAAATCAGCTGTTCCCTATCAATACCTCCCGAAATCCATAGACGCCTTTTATCCACCCGATGAGTTCAGACGGATTATCGAAGAATGCGGGTTCTCTCAGGTCACGGTCAGATCCATGACAGTGGGAGTGGCAACACTGTACGGAGCGATCAAGAAGTGAACAGGGAAGAGATTCTCGGCAGTAAGGACAGGGCCCTCATGGAAGAGTACAGCGGACGGTGCTGCATTCGCATCAAGCACAACGTCCTGTACAAGGTGCTGCTGTCGTTCTTCCATGATTTTATGAAAGCAAACGTGGAGAAGGAGATACAGAAGGACCGGCTGATTATTGCCCACACGGTGAAGGCCTTCCAAGCGGGACGGAAGATCGATGAATCGGACGTGGAAGCGATCTTCGAGAAAACGAAGGAAATAGACAGGCGGTTCGTGGATAAAGTATCTTACGGGCCGGTCACGATGAGGGTGCGGTATGAAGACATAGAGGACGTGCGGAAAAAGAGAATTCGAGTACTCGCATGGATGGTCATGGATCTGCTCGGTTACTGGCAAAATTCGGTGCCCTTTTCGACGGTGATCAAAACCACATATTCAAGAGAACGCTTCGAAGAAAGACTCGCGGAAATGCTTCACCTGTACAATCTCGAAACCCGGTTGCTCAGCAACTCTGTGAAGCTTTTCCCGCCTGTATCGCGATCGAAAGACAAATTCGCGGAGAAGCTCTACGTCGCTATGGAAGAGGAAACAAAAAACATGACCCTTGAAATTTCAAAGATGATCTATGGAGAGGGAGACTCCGCATGACACGACCGGACCTGATCCTCCTTCACCCGCCGAGCATCTTCAGATTCAGGGAACTGCCGATCTTCTACGGTCCGGTGAGCGATGTAATCCCATCATCCTCCATTTTTGAGATCTACCCCGTCGGTTTCCTCACCCTCTCGGAGTACCTCACACGGCATGGCATAGGCGTCAGGATCATCAACCTCGCCCTGAAGATGCTGGAGAACCGCGCATTCGATCCCGAGCGGTTTGTTCAAAAGCTTGACACCCTCGCTTTCGGCATAGATCTGCACTGGCTTCCCCATGTCGACGGTGCCTTGAGCCTTGCGGAACTTCTCAAGAAGCACCACGCCGATAAGCCGGTCATCCTCGGCGGACTGAGTGCAACCTACTATCACGAAGAAATCATGAGGGATTACCCGTTCGTGGATTTCGTCGTCTGCGGGGAATCGACAGAGGAACCTCTCCGTCTGCTCATGGAAGCGCTCAAGTCCGGAACCAGCTATGATACCGTACCCAACCTCGTGTGGAGAGCTGGGAACGGGCGTGTTGTGGTAAACGAGCGCTCCTATACGCCCGAAAACCTCGACCACGTTCGTTTTGATTATCCTCACCTCGTGAAGATGGGCATCAAGTACCGAGATCCCTCCGGCTACATGCCGTTCAAGCACTGGCTCAAATACCCGGTGACGGGAATTTTTACCTGCCGGGGATGCTACCACAACTGCGGCGCCTGCGGCGGCTCCGTTTTCGCATTCCAGAGGGTATGTCAACGGCATAAACCCTGTTTCCGGTCGCCGGAACTCGTAGTCGAAGATATTTACCGCGTATCCGAGTATACAGGCGCGCCCATGCTGGTGCTGGGCGATTTGCTTCAGGCGGGGAGAGAGTACAGTGAGCGGTTCCTCAACGCCATCAAAAAATACCGCATCAAAAACGAGATCGCCATAGAGTTTTTCAGCCCGCCACCGGCTGAGTTCCTGCAGAGGATTGCGGACTCTATCGAGACGTTCAACGTCGAGATATCCCCTGAGTCCCACGACATCAACGTGAGAAAGATATTCGGGAAAAGTTATACGAACCGCGAACTTGAAGACTTAATCGAAACGCTCGTCAGCGTCGGCTGCAAGCGAATAGACCTTTTCTTCATGGTCGGTCTGCCGCATCAGGACTACAATTCGGTGATCGAAACTGTGAACTACTGCGGCGATCTGCTCGCACGATACGGCAGCGGCGGAAAGCTCCTGCCTTTCATCGCGCCGCTCGCACCGTTCATCGACCCCGGCAGCGGCATTTTCGAAAATCCGGAAAAGTTCGGCTACCGGTTTTTCTACCGGACGCTCAGGGAGCACCGGCAGGCGATGCTCATGCCGAGTTGGAAATTTACACTCAACTACGAAACGAACTGGATGACGCGGGACGAGATCGTGAAGGCCACCTATGACGGGGCGCTCATGCTCGTGGACTTGAAGGAACGCTACGGCGCCATAGGGAGGAAGAACGCAACCGCGGTCCGGGAGCACCTGCTGCGGGCTATGCGGCTCAATGAAAAGATCAACGATCCGCTGAAAATCGACGAGACGTTGCGGGACGAGATTTTCAGCCTCAATACGCTCGATTCGCTGTGCGACAAACACGAGCTTGATTGGCCGATCAAGGGATGGAAGATAAATATTTGCAAACTTTTCAAGCTTCTTTTTATCGGAGACGAATGCAGTTCATCGCATCCTCACTATCGCCGTCACATGAAACTGCGGACGAACAAATTTTGAAAAGCATGTGTTTCCCAACTGGCTGGCACGTCATCTCCGCGTACGCTGAATTTTCATATCACAGCCTTTATCGGCACTGCCGGTAACCTTCCGTGGAGTTTCCCGTGAACAGTTTTCCGAGTCCCGTTTTCCCGTGGCTGCCCATAAATGAGATCTCCGCATTTGCCGCAAAACGCTGCATACTCATGAAAGCGATCGTCGCTGTTGCCGGCGTATACCGATCAAAGCCGCTTTTGTCGGCATGAGCGTGCGGATAGGCGAACAACTCACTGCGGCTGTCGTGATGGCCGGATCTCCAAACCTTGACAATAGTCCGACCGGCGGCGACCGGATGGGGAAGGTAAGTGGTCTACCAAGAAGATGCGTGAAAAAAAAGCATGGGTCTGGATCTCACCGTATGTTATAATATCGTCAGTCAACATAAGGGAGACATGTTCGTATCCAGCAAGGAAGGCGCCGGGGCACGCTTTACGATCGTCCTTCCTGCGGTAAAGGCTGGATAAGGCGGGGAAATTAAGATTTTTTAAAATGGTTTAAAAAAGTTGCGTTCATGATTTTTTTTTGTTATAAAGGAAGTGAAATTTTTGCCTTTTGCTGACTTCGTGGTTTTCGTGGTGAAAAAAAACGCTATAAACTTCTATTACTGTTGCCGTACTGATTACATTGTGAGGTGAAGGACTGTTCGCCGTATGCCTACAAAACCTAAAGTGCTCCTCGTTGATGATGAATCGCTTGTGCTCGACTCGCTCCGAGAGATTGTGTCTCGTGACGGGAAATACCATGTCAACATCGCGGAAAACGGGAAGATAGGTCTGGAACTGATTCGGGGAGAGGACCATGCGGTCATTATCACGGACCTGATGCTTAAGGACATCAACGGGATTGAATTGCTCAAATCCGTCAAGGCACAGTCTCCTGAAACCCAGGTGATCATGGTGAGCGGTAAGGGAACGATCGACTTCGCTGTCGAGGCAATGAAGGTGGGGGCCTTTGATTTTCTCACCAAGCCCTATTCGCCGTCCCATTTACTCCAGATACTCGACAGAGCCCGCGCGTATTATGATTCCCTTATAGAAAACAAGCAGCTGAAAGGCGAAATCCGGCGGCTCACGAAAAACTATGAAATAGTCGGTACTCACGCAAAGATCAAGCGTATTAAGGAAATCATCGAGAACATCGCTCCCTCGGACAGCACCGTGCTCATCCAGGGGAAAAGCGGCACCGGCAAGGAACTCGTGGCTAGGGCCATCCATAACCGATCGCAGCGCGCCGACGGACCTTTTCAGGCCGTCAACTGCGGCGTGTTCACCGAAACCTTGATAGAGAACGAACTGTTCGGGCATGAAAAGGGGGCCTACACCGGAGCGGTCCAACGGGCCATCGGACGGGTGGAGGCAGCGGAAGGGGGCACGTTATTCCTCGATGAAATCGACACGATGCCGCTCACGTCCCAGGTAAAGCTGCTCCGCGTGCTCGAGGAGCGCTATTTTCAGAGGATCGGCGGAAATAGACCAATTAATGTGGATTTCAGACTGATCGCAGCCACGAACACAGACCTGAAGGAAGCGGTAGCAAAAAAACTCTTTCGCGACGACCTGTACTACCGTCTCAATGTCATAAACATTACCCTTCCGGAGTTGAGCGAACGGTTGAGCGACATTCCGCTCATGGTCAGCTACTTCATGGAACGCTATAAAGGCCAGAGCAAGGCCCAATCCATATCCCCTGCAGCTATGGACATGCTGCTTGCCTACCCTTGGCCCGGAAACGTCAGGGAACTGGTCAATGCCGTCGAATATGCCATGGTGATGGCAAAGGGACAGCAGATTACGCCGGCCGACCTGCCCGAAACAATTCAGGGCAAGGTATCGGCGCCTCGAACATGCGAGTCTGAATCCATGTCGCTCAAGGACACCGAAAAAGAACTCATCATGAAAGCTCTCAGGGGATGCCACGGCAATAAACACCTCGCCGCAAAGGTCCTTCGCATTCCCCGCTCCACTCTTTACAGCAAAATTCAGAAACACGGCATCGTCATTAAAGAAAATCACGGTGAGATATACTCGGAGCGTGATGATTTTGATGATAGTGAAGTAACCTCTGTCCAGAATCAGACTCATTAATACTTCTTATATTTCAGCATGTTACATTTAAAACGCTAAAAACCGCATTTTTTTTCACAAATTATCTGTCCAAAACCCGTCATATTCCACGATTTAAATCACTGAATTATTTAGTAAATACTCAAGGCATTGCTTTTGCAAGTTTTTTACCGTTATATCTTGCGACCTCATGCAGGAGACATAGATGCCCAAGACGATTCTGCTCGTTGACGATGAAGAAATAATCCTCGACAGTCTCTGCTCCATTCTCAAAAAAGATGGCTATGAGGTGGACTGCGCACGGAGCGGGAATGAAGCGCTCAACATACTTCAAACTAAAAAATACAGCCTTGTGATAACCGACATCAGAATGCCCGGGATGAACGGTCTCGAAGTTGTGGAGCGGATGAAAACCCTCACGCCGACGCCGAAGGTCATGGTGATGACGGGATACGGGTCGCGGGAAACGGCGGTAAAAGCCCAGCACCATGGTGTTTATGATTACCTGGTCAAGCCCATTGACATTCAGGGATTGAAGAGCTCCATACGACGGATCCTCCAGTCGGCCGACACAGCGATTCCCGCCGGAAAGAATCGCCTGGACAATAAACTCAAGGACTGGACGGAGTACCTGACGCTCATCTCCGATTTTACCGCCGCCTTGAACGCATCGCTCGACGTACGCGAAATTCTTGACACCGCTCTCGACCGGCTCAGGAAAATCGTCGAGACGGAATGCTCTTCGCTCTATTTGTTCTCCAATGTTATCGGCGAACTGTATTATCTGAAAAAAATAAAGCATCTATCCGCCCTGTCTGCGGGCAGCGGCATCAGCACGATGCTCGGCCAAGGCATGGAGTGCATCGCGGAAGCGTTACTCCTGTCCTTGCAGGAGGCGTCTGAAGACGTCGAACGCGATCCTGCCCGCTCACCGATCTACGACGCGATGTCTCGGGAGGGTATTCAGCACGGCTTCTTCATGCCGCTATTGATAAAAGGGAGGATGATCGGCGTTGTCGATGTATGCAGCTCGCGATGCGAACCGTTTACCGGGATCGACGTCAACCTCTGCAAAACACTGGTGAGCCAGACGTCGCTGGCTCTGGCGAAGGCGTTCAGCTATCTGGAGATGGAGGAGCGGAGCAAGGAAGTCGGGCTGCTGTACAACCTGAGCCTGAGACTGAATCAATCTCTTAAGATTACCGACTCGATCAAAGCGATATGTGAAGGCGCCGTCGAGATCACTGGCGCGTCAGGTTCGCTGCTCCAGACGTCGTTGGAGCCGGGTGCCATAAAGAATTTCATATTCAACGGGGATTTGGGGTTCCACAAGGAAATGAAGCGCAGATCACGGGACTGGCTCATACCCGCGGGTGCCAGGAAACAAGCATTCTTTTCGAACGATCCGGTAATGGATACCCGCGTGAACTCCATCGCCCTCTATTCCCTGGGCATCCGAAGCATGGCCTATGTGCCGCTGATTTATGAGTGGGAAGACCTGGGAGGGCTGACTGTTTTTCACAAGTCGGAGGGGAAGGGTTTTGACCAGCGGGACTTGCACCTGCTGCACCTTTTTGCGCGGCACGCCTCTGAGGTCCTGCTCAATTCACAGCTCTTCGAGTCCATCAAAAAGTCCCGGGAAAAGACAATTACCGAAAAGAACAAAATGGACATAATTCTCGGCAACATGACGGACGGCGTCGTGACGATCGGTACGGGCGGGGAAATCACGTACATCAATTCCGCAATGCTCGGGATGCTCGACATCGACGAAGAACAGGCCCTAGGCAGGACCTGCTCCGATGTTTTTAAAATGGAACACTGCAAGAGCGATTGTCCGCTGTACAGCAGCCCTGCCGACAGGAATACTCGTAAGTTTTTCGAGGATACGCTCACGGGGAAAGGCGGCAAATCCATGTCGATCTATGTGAGTTTCAGCCCTACGTTGGACGACAAGGGACGGGTCAGCGGCTGGGTCAAGGTTGTGAGAAACATCGATAAAATCAAGGAGGTCAAAAATCTCAAAAGTTCATTTTTCCATGTGCTTGCCCATGATCTGAGAACCCCGCTCGCTTCGCTTCTTGGTTTCGTAGAAATACTCGGCCAGTTGGACGGCGTGCCGGAAAACCAGGAAAAGTATCTGAAAGTCATGCGCGATTACGCCTGTGAGATGAATGCGATCATCACGTACCTCCTCGGTGTCTACGGGGGAGATAATGCCGGCCTGAAGGTGAATTCCCGTGACGTTGACATGAAAGACCTTGTCGAATCGGCCCTCAAAGAGATGGAAGGAATGGCCCAGCTCAAGAGGGTGTCGCTCAGCGGTCTTGAGTCAGATGACGTCGCGAGCGTCCGGGCCGACTCGGATCAGATCAAGAGAGCACTGAAAAATCTGCTCAGCAACGCGATCAAATGCACGCCTGGTGGCGGATCCATAAAGGTAAAGGTGAAGAGGCTCAGCCGATCGGATGAGAAGGCTTCGGGATATGAAATTTCGGTTGAAGACAACGGCCGGGGGATGGCTCAGGACGAACTCGATATGATATTTGACAGGTACTATCAGGCAGAAAACAACAACGACGGCATGAAGTGCGGCACCGGCCTCGGTCTCGCAATCAGCAAGGAGATTATAGAGGCGCACGGGGGGCGGATATGGGCGGAAAGCGCACAGAACGGCGGCACAAAGCTCAAATTCACGCTGCCGGGAAAAGCCGCATAACGGGTCTCTCCGCCGCAACGAGGCGGACGAAGGGAAACTGCCATGAAAACCATACTCCTGGTCGACGACGAGTTGGAAAACCTGAGAAGCCTCGGAGAAATTCTGAACCGGTTCGGATACAAGGTCATTGCCAAGCCCGACGGAATGTCCGCATTGGCTGTTGTCGCGGAGGGAGCGAAGGTGGACCTCGTGATAACGGATTACCGGATGCCGGGAATGGACGGCCTTGAATTTCTTACGAGCCTCAAGCAAACGGCGCCGTCAGTTCCCGTTATCATGCTGACGGCGTATGGCGCAGTCGAAACGTATCTCAAATCGTTGAGCCTCGGCGTATTCGAATATGTTAACAAGCCGATCAGGGCCAAGGAGTTTGGTCGCATCGTAAAGTCAGCTCTTGACGGGTCTGAAATCTGCCGGACCGACGAAGGTCGTTCGACCTCCAGGAATGCCTGAAGCGAGCGTGACGATACGGCGGGGACTGTTTATGAGGGGCACAATAAAAAACTGGAAACAATCGGAGGGAGCTGATGAAAAATTTGCTGTTGTTCGAAAAAGACCTGGAAGGGAGAGAATCATTTGCGCGATTGCTGAAAAAAGGGGCTTTCGCGCGGTCCAGGCGGCGGACGAGGCCCCGGCGCTTACCGCACGAAGGTCGGCCGGGTCCGTCGATCTCGTGCTGTCGGACGCCACAAACCGCGACCGCTACTTACAGAAGGTGAAATCATGAACAAAAAAAATCAGGTTGTGGCTTTCAGAATAGGAAAGGAACTCTTCGGTGTCTATATCTACATTGTCCAGGAGATCGTCCGCGTCCCTGAGATCACTCCGGTCCCGGAAATGCCGTCCTATGTGGAAGGCGTGATAAATCTTCGTGGCAAGATCGTCTCTATCGTGGACCTGAGCAAGCGGCTTCGCGTCGAGCGGGGTGCCAGGGCAAGGTCAAACCGCATTTTAATCATCGAAGTCGACAAGAAGATCGTCGGGCTTCTGGTCGACGCGGTTACAGAAATTTTGCGCATACCGCCTGAGTCCATAGAACCGACTCCAGACATTGTCACGTCGGTAGGTGCCGAATATATCACAGGCGTGGGGAAGCTGCCCGACAAGCTGATCATCCTGCTTGACCTGAAAAGCATACTCAAGCCCGACGAAATAAAAAAGCTCGCGGCGGATGAAAGCAGGGACGCCGTTGCCGGAAGCGCGGGCGGCGCCGTTGAAGCGGTGGCCTGATTGCACCGTTTCATCATGGACCGAAGCACATCCTCGATTCGAAGGTCCGGCCGCCGGGCGACCTCGGAGGGGTATACGGCTTACAAGGCGGGCCGGAAAATCCGTGAACATGAACGTGGCACCCATCGCCTTATGCGTGCCGGGGTACGGTGACAACAACATCTACGTATTATGATGCTGACAGACGACGAATTCAAATTATTCTCGCAATTGATTTACAATGAGAGCGGAATAGCCATCAAGGAAACCAAGAAGGAGTTCCTGCAATCGCGCCTGTTGAAAAGGCTGCAGGTCAACCAGCTCAACAGCTATTATCGCTATTACAAATTCATAACCGATAGACAGCAGGGACAGCGCGAACTCCTGGACCTGATGGACAGCATAACGATCAACGAGACATCTTTCTTCAGGAATAAGCCGCAGTTCGATCTGCTGACCAACATCGTCATCCCCGTGCTGAAAAAGAAGAAGGCGATCGACCAGAAACTCAGGTTCTGGAGTGCGGGCTGCTCCCGCGGACAAGAAGCCTACTCGATCGCAATGAGCATTCTGTCGAACCTGGAGTTCCCCGATGCCTGGGACGTGAAGATCCTTGCATCGGATATAAGTCTGCGTGTTCTCGAAAGCGCGCAAAAGGGGATCTACAGCCCGTACGAGCTGGAAGGCATCGAAACGGAGTACGTGAAAACCTATTTCGAAAAGTCGGATGAGTACTATTACGTGAAGCCGCACGTGAAAAAACTCGTGATTTTCGATTATCATAATTTGAAGCATGAAAACGGGCAAGCCGGTCTGGACGCGATTTTTTGCCGGAACGTCATGATCTACTTTGACGTCAATGAGCAGAAGAGGCTCATCGACAAGTTTTACCGCAGTCTGTCGGACGGAGGGTATCTGTTTCTGGGTCACACCGAGAGCCTTCAGGGACTTTCCGACAAGTTCAAGTTCATCTATCACAACAAAGGAGCAGTATATCAGAAGTTGAGGTAGGGGCGGGGCAGCGCAGAGCAGACGGCCGGAGGCGGCGTTATGGGGGACTATACGTTTACCGACAATGAACTCAACGAGCTTAAGGATATATTTTTCGCCGAAGCATACGAGCTTCTTCAACAACTCAATCAGGAAGCGCTGAGTCTCGAGGCGGGTCATGAAAAGGCGGAACGCCTCAGGAACATCCAGCGCCTCCTTCATACGCTCAAGGGGAATTCGCGCGCTCTCGGGTTCACGTGCATCAACACGCTCAGCCACAAAGCCGAGGACCTGCTCAGGACACTGCAAAACAGCGACAAAGAAGTTGATCAGGACCTCATTGACGTGCTCTTGAAAATTAGCGACGCGCTGGAACGCTACTTGAACGGCTATAAATCAGGCAGCGACGTGATGCCCGACGAACAGCTCGTTGAGCGCGTCGACAACTACCTCTGCACCTCGGAACAGGGAAACGGCAGTCTCGACGTTACCGAACAACAGAACGCCTCCACCGGGGGCCTCTATGATATCGTTGTGGTCTTTGATCGCGCCTGCAGCATGAAGCCGGCCGGAGCGTCTCTGATCATTCAGAAGCTTTCTTCAGCAGGAGAGGTGCTGAACGTGGAGCCTGGTGTGGAGCCGGACGTCGTCGAACGGGCGGACAGGCTCACGATCTCATTCGGTTCTTCCGAAAAGCCGGCATTCGTGAAGGACATGCTCACCATTCCGGGCATCGTCGATAGCGTGGAAATCAAGAGGCATGATGTCGAAGGCGTCGAGCCTAAAAGTCGGGACCGGGGAGAGGCGTTCGCAAAAGATGAGGCGGCTCAGACGCTCAGGGTCGAGTCGCTGCGCGTCGATAAGATCCTCAATCTGGTCGGCGAACTCGTAATCGGGCGGTCCGTGGTCGGCCAGGTGCTTTCGGAACTCGAGTCCAGGCACCGGAAGGACGATCTTGTGAAGCGCTTGGGCGACGCCAATGCCTTTATGGAAAAGACGCTCTCGCAGCTCCAGAAGAACGTCATGAAGATACGGATGCTGCCGATTTCCCAGGTTTTCCGAAAGTTCCCGCGCGTGGTGCGCGATCTTGCGCTCGAAAAGGGCAAAGAGGTGAAGCTCGTCATGCAGGGCGAGAAAACCGAGCTCGACAAGAGCATTCTCGACGTGATCGGCGAGCCCATGATCCACCTTGTACGGAACGCGGTCGATCACGGCGTCGAACCGCCCGGCGAACGAGAACGGTCTGGAAAATCCCGGACCGGAACGGTAACGCTCCGGGCATCGCACGAAGGGAATCAGATCGTTATCGACATTGTGGACGACGGAAGGGGGCTCGATCCGGAACGGATCAAGAAAAAAGCGTTCGAAAGGGGAATAAAAAGCCAGGAAGAGCTGGACCGGCTTTCGGAAACGGAGATCCTAGACCTCATATTCCTGTCCGGATTCAGCACTGCGGAGGTCGTTACCGACATCTCGGGTCGCGGATTCGGCATGGACATCGTCAAGACCACGGTCGAATCGCTCAAGGGACGGATCCACATCCATTCCAAGGCCGGAGAGGGGAGCGTGTTCACGCTCAGGCTCCCGCTTACGCTGGCCATTATCAAAGCCATGCTGTTCAGAATTGGCGAGAGGCTCTACGCGCTTCCCCTTTCGTCGATCGAGAAAATTGCACGGATCCGGGAGCACGACATTCAGACGATCAGCGGCAGAAATGTCATGAGGTTTCGCGACAAGGTAATCAGCCTCATTTCGCTGAGGGAATCGTGGCTCAGGAATGAGCACGGGAATGGACAAAGCCAGAAAAAATTCGTCATCGTCGTCGGCCTGGCGGACAAACATTTCGGTTTTCTTGTGGACAGGCTGGAAGGCCAGCAGGAACTCGTCATCAAGGCTCTCGATAACCATTGGGGTGCCGTCAATTGCACCTCCGGTGCATCCATCCTCGGCAACGGCGCAGTGGTCCTGATTCTCGACGCACCGGCACTTATCGCCAGGGAGATCCATAGAGAAGCGGGGCGGGTGCAGCAGGCATGAGCAGCTCATCCCACAAGATCAGGGTGATGGTGGTCGACGATTCTGCGCTTATGAGGAAACTTATCAGCGATATCCTGACCAAGGATCCTGAACTTGAAGTGGTCACCACCGCCATGGATGGCCTGTTTGCCCTCAAGAAAATCCCGCAGGTACGGCCGGATGTCATTACCCTCGATCTCGACATGCCCAGGATGGACGGGTTGACGGCGCTCCGCTACATCGTCCATGATTATCAGATACCGGTGGTCCTTGTAAGCTCCCTCACCACCACGGGCGGAAATCTCACGCTCCAGGGGCTTGCGCTCGGAGCGGTGGATTTCGTGACCAAACCCCAGGACGCGATCTCGGCTCATATTCACGAGATCGCGAGGGAACTGATCTGGAAGGTCAAGATAGCCAGCCGCGTGTCGCTCAAAAAGGTGCGAAGGAGCGCTATGGCGGCAGCACCTGTGAAACCGGTCGCCCCGGTAATGAAAAGAACGCCCCGGGGAGCCTTGAAAAAGGTCGTGGCAATCGGAATTTCTACGGGGGGGCCGAATGCTATCAGCTACATGCTTCCCTTGCTGCCCGAAGAGTTTCCTGCGGGCATCCTTATCGTGCAGCATATGCCTGAAGGTTTCACCGAAATGTTCGCCAACAGACTGAATCAGACGTGCCAGCTTACCGTCAAAGAGGCACGGGACGGCGACCGGCTGCTCCCCGGCACCGTGCTTATAGCTCCGGGCAATAAACATCTGAAAGTAACGCGGATACACGGGCAAGGGGTCGCCGTGCTCTCGTCAAGTCCGCCGGTTAACGGCCACCGCCCCTCTGCGGACGTGCTGTTCGACTCGGTTTCTCAGGAATTCGGACCCAATGTCATAGGGGTCATCATGACGGGCATGGGTGAGGACGGGGCGCGGGGACTGGGCAGGATAAAGGCTGCAGGCGGGTATACCCTCGCACAGGATGAAGAAACGTGCGTCGTTTTCGGGATGCCCAAAGTCGCCATGGAAATGGGAAATGTCAACGAAGTATCATCGCTCGACAATTTGGCGGACAGGCTTGAAGCACTTGTCGCGGGTGAGGAGGTGACCATGCATGTCGAACGGAGGGCATAAACCCTTTAATTTCCTTGTGGTGGACGATTCGGAGTTCGCCCGTAAAACCCTCGTTAAGGTCGTGACGGGTATCGGCGGAAAACTTGCCGGCGAGGCGACCACAGGTTATGATGCGGTGCAGAAATACAGGCGTCTGAAGCCGGATATCGTATTCATGGATGTCACGATGCCCGGCATGGAGGGCACGGATGCTCTCGAGCTCATCCTTCGTGATGACAGTACCGCAAGAGTCATCATGGTGTCGTCTCTCGGCCACCACGATCTTGTTCAAGAAGCGCTCAGAAAAGGGGCCAAGCATTTCATAACCAAGCCTGTTCAGAACGCGCCTCTTGCAGAAATCGTCAGGTTTGTCCTGATGCACTAATCCACTGACAAGGGAAAGTTCTAAATTCGAAATTCCAAATTCTTAATAATATCAAAAATTTTGGTAATTGTAAAAGGTTTGACACCACTTTTATGATAGAATGTGGTGTCGATGAAGCTCGAATCCTTTGAGTTTATTAATAAATCCGAAAACAGGGCGCGACTTTTCTTTAGAAAAGGGTGTTG
>JAWOJY010000029.1:0-50689 GCA_033854515.1 Nitrospirota bacterium | reverse complement strand
TTCTTCTTCCTTCTTGACCAAATGCAGGAAATCGCATTCCCAGCAAGCCTGGCGTTTATTCTCCTCATTTCCCTGAATCTTTCCGCCGCACAAGGAGCCGGCAACCACCCAGCAGGCCCGGCCAGCATTCCGGCCGCCATGGACGCCCGCCAGGGACGTGTACGCTGCAACAGGGCAGACTCCGAGTTCGTTCTCTTTTGGTCCGCCTGGGTTCCTGCCGCACTTTTTAAAATCCCAGCAGTTCTGCTTCATATCCCCCCTCCTCGTATTCCTCCGGCGCATGTCGTTCCCGCTGAGGTTTTTAGAGTAAACTGCTTATTCTATCGGCTAATCCTGAAATATCTTTAATATAGAGATCAACTATATAGAGCAACTGGCATGATTCTCAGGAAGACTGATTTGCAGCCATATCTCTTGAAAGTGCGAATACGTACGCTTATCCCTGAGGGCAAAAAATCCTTGACACTCTTGCTGAATAGATGTTATTTTGTTTTACTCTATTGAGGAGATCGCTTGAAAATCGCTATAACCGGCAAGGGCGGTGTAGGGAAAACCACGCTGGCCGGCCTGCTGGCGCGCTTGTACGCCGCAGAGGGGAAAAAAGTCTTAGCTGTCGATGCCGATCCAGATGCGAATCTAGCGTCCGCACTCGGCATTTCGCCCGAGGATGCCGCAAAGGCCCTGCCACTGGCCGAGCAATCGGACATGATCGAGGAGCGGACGGGATCACGGCCAGGAGCTCCGGGCGGCCTGTTCAGCATCAATCCCAAGGTAGACGACATCCCTGACGCATATGGAGTGCTGCATGCCGGCGTCCGTCTTCTTGTGATGGGAAAATCAAAAGAGGCAGCCGCCGGCTGCTACTGCCCCGAGCATGTTCTCCTTCGGCGTCTGGTGAGCCATCTGATCCTGCGGCGCGATGAAGTCGTGATCCTCGACATGGAAGCGGGCATCGAGCACCTCACACGCGGGACGGCAAGCGGTGTCAATGCCTTCATCGTCGTCGTGGAGCCGGGTCAGCGAAGCCTCCAGACCGCGCGGCATATTGAAAACCTCGCAAAAGGGCTCGGCATCAGGAACGTATTCATCGTCGGCAACAAGATCAAGAGCGAAACAGACAGGGAATTCATCAAGAACCATCTTCCGGGAATGCGCATGCTCGGGTTCGTGAGTTATGCCGATGACACGGTCAGGGCAGATCTTGAGGGCAGGTCCCCGTTCGATGCTTCGCCGCGCGCGGTGGAAGAAGCAGCGGCCATCAAAAAAGCACTGGACCGGATGATGCAACCGTAGTTTTCTATACTCTACTGATCTCTCATTGAAAAAGATTCTGAGAAAACAAGTTCTGGATGCGCGGGACCGCCTCCCGGCTGATGAGAGAGCTGTCAAAAGCCGGGAGATCGGGCGGAGGCTTTTCGCCCTTCCGGAGTTCCTTTCAGCACGCGTTGTCATGTTTTTTGCGTCGTTCCGGAGCGAAGTGGACACGGTTCCGATGATCCGGCAGGCGCTGCAATCCGGGAAACGAATTCTCCTTCCGAAAGTAAAAGGGAACGCGCTCGAGCTTTTCGAAATCACCGACCTTGATGCCGATATGGCTTCCGGCGCCTGGGGAATCCCCGAACCGCGAACGGGAAAACCCGGCCATCTCGAAGATGTCGATCTCATGGTCGTACCTGGAGCCGCTTTTGACGAACGGGGCAACAGAATCGGGTACGGCGCGGGGTATTACGACAAGCTGCTCCCAGCATTCAAGGGAATGACGGTCGCTCTCGCATTCGAGGAGCAGATCGTATTGAATGTTCCCGTAGATGCGCACGACGTGCCGGTGCGGAAGATCGTGACGGAGAAAAGGATTATACAGACAATGTCCAAATACCAAGCATCAAATTTCAAATAAATTCCAAAAACCAACTTCACTGTTCCCATCGTTTCGAAAATTGGTTTTTTGAATTTGAATACTGTTTGAGATTTGAAATTTGGGATTTGGTAATTATTCCCATGGATACAAAGAAAATCGAAAAAGGCGTTCAGCTCATTCTTGAAGGCATCGGAGAGGACCCCTCCCGTCCCGGCCTCAAGGAGACCCCGACCCGGGTCGCCGAGATGTTCGGGGAGATCTTCTCCGGCATCAAGGCCGACACGGCCATGCTCCTGAAGCCCATGGCAGGCGAGAGCCACGACGAAATGGTGATGATCCGGGACATCCCCTTTCATTCCATGTGCGAGCACCATCTCCTGCCGTTTTCGGGCAAGGCGCATATCGCCTATATCCCGGGCGCGGGAAAGATTGTGGGCATAAGCAGTCTTGCCAGGGCCCTCGAAGTGTTTGCCAAGAGGCCGCAGGTGCAGGAGCGCCTTACTCATCAGTTCATAGACCTGATCGTGGAGCGGCTCAAGCCCAAAGGCGCCATGGTCGTGATCGACGCTGAGCACCTGTGCATGAGCATGCGCGGCGTCAAGAAGCCGGGCGCCCGCGTGGTCACCTCCGCAGTCCGCGGCAGCTTCAGGAGCAAGGAGTCCACGCGCCTGGAGATGCTTGAGTTGCTGACGAAAAAAGAGTAATACCTCCTGTGTATCAAGTTCTAATTTGAGCCGATCGATTTTTCTTTCTATTTTTTACCCAAGGCTTTACAATTCACGTATTCAGTAATTAAACAGAGCAGGAGTAATTCATGGCACCACAAAAGACTGAAGAGCAGAAGCCTTATCGCCCGTATGGAGCTGATATCAAAGAGACGCGGCCTTATTCCCCATGCCGGGCCGCCTGCCCGGCGCACACGGACGTGCAGGCCTACGTGGGTTTGATTGCCCAGGGCAGGTATACCGAGGCGTTCGAGGTTATCACCGCGCCCAATCCCATAGCGTCGGTCTGCTCGATGATCTGCCACCATCCTTGCGAACAGTCCTGCCGCCGCTGCGGCGTGGACGAGCCCCTCTCCGTGCGGCACCTGAAGCGCTTCGCTATCGAGAAGTCGCTTGACTATCGCCGTGCCAAACGAAGGCTGGTACCCAAAACGAAAAACAAGAGCATCGGCATCATCGGTTCGGGACCTTCCGGCCTCGCTGCGGCGAACGACCTTGCGAACCTGGGCTACGGAGTAACGATCTATGAGCGTCATCCGGCCCTGGGCGGCATGCTGGCGTCTGCGATCCCTCCTTATCGTCTGCCGAGGGAAGTTTTGAAAGAAGACATTGATGACGTCGTATCCAAAGGCATCGAAGTGAAGACGAACTTCGAGATCGGCAGGGACGCTAAGCTCGACGACCTGGCGAAAAAGCACGACGCCATATTGATCGCGATCGGCCTTTCGCAGAGCCGTTCGATCCCGATCCCCGGCGTGGACGGCCCGGGGGTGCTCCTCGCCATACCATTCTTGACCGACGTTGCATTCGGGAAGAAACCGAAGCTTGAAGGCAGGGTGCTTGTGATCGGCGGAGGAAACGTCGCCATGGACGTCGCTCGTACGGCCCGCAGGCTCGGTGTCAAGAACGTCTCCATGGTCTGCCTTGAAAGCGCCGAAGAGATGCCCGCATGGAAGTGGGAAGTGGACGAGGCGGTCGAGGAAGGCATCAAAATCAATCACCGCTGGGGCCCGAAATCAGTAAAACGCCAGGGCGACAAGGTCCTGGGTCTTGAGGTCAAAAAGGTCAAATCGGTCTTCGACGCGAACGGGAGATTCAGCCCCGTCTATGACGAGAACCAGACGACCGTCCTCGAAGCGGATACGATCATTATCACTATCGGTCAGATGTCGAACCTCCAATTTTTGAAGGACAGCGCCGTCAAAGTTGACGAACGCGGCCGCGTTGTGTGGGACCAGAAGACCCAGATGAGCAGCGCCAAGGGGGTGTTCCTTTCGGGCGAGGTCGTGACCGGGCCGGGCTCGGCAATTGCCGCGGTTGCGAACGGACATCGGGCGGCTTTGGCGATTCATCTCTACTGCCAGGGAGAGGCGATCGAAGGAAAGCTTCCCTCGCAGGAAAAGGAAAAGATCGCGCAGCTTCCTGCGGACGTCGTGGAGAAAATAGCAAAGGAGCCCCGCGTCAAGATCAAGCACCTTCCTCCCGAGACGCGCTGCGACGCCATGGTCCACTTCGAGATCGGCTACGACGAAGCAGAGGCGCTCAAAGAGGCGGGCCGGTGCCGCGGGTGCGGCGGAGGCGCCGTCGTCGACAAGAACAAGTGCATGGCCTGCCTCACCTGCATGCGTATCTGTCCCTACGGCGCGCCGGTTGTCACGTCCTACTCCGAGATACGGCCCGAGTACTGCCAGGCCTGCGGCCTCTGCGCGCCGGAATGCCCCGCCCAGGCGATCAGCATGGTGAGCTATGATGTCCGGGAACATCGGAACAACATGCCTTCGATCGTTGGCACGGTTGACCCGAAGCGGCACGAGCCGATGATCGTGGCGTTCATGTGCACTCATCATGTAGGGGTCTTCGGCTTCAATGTTTCGAAAAACGTGAAAACCGTGCCGGTGCACTGTACAAGCCGCATCGACGTTCTCGATATGCTGAAGGCATTTGAAAGCGGCTCCGACGGTGTTGCCGTGGTACGCTGTGACAGCGGTACTTGCAAGTACCGCAACATCGCGCTGCGTGTGAACGCCAGGGTCAAGCGGGCCCAGGAGCTTATGAAGGCCCTCAGTATGGAGGCTGGCCGTATCGAGATTCTCAACGTCTCGCATAACAATGGTGGAAATCCTTTTGCGGCGGTGTGCGCTGATTTTTCCGAACGTATCAAAAAGATCGGAATAAGAACAATCAAATAACCGGCTATAAGGAGTATTAAACTATGATCGTGGGATCACAGAAACCAATAGAAGAAATCTGGACCATGGTGAAGGACTTTAAAAAGGTCCTGGTGTTCGGGTGCAACACCTGCGTGGCAATCTGCCATGCCGGCGGCGAGAAGGAGGCCGAGACCATCGCGTCGCTCATCCGCATGCGGGCAAAGCAGGAGGCGAAGCAGATGACGGTGAATCA
Organism: Nitrospirota bacterium; assembly: GCA_033854515.1. Taxonomy (GTDB): domain Bacteria; phylum Nitrospirota; class UBA9217; order UBA9217; family UBA9217; genus JAWOJY01. The sequence continues at coordinate 45,703 of JAWOJY010000029.1, read as the reverse complement.
TCTGGGCGTGATGCGCCACTGCGAGCCTGAATATTTCGACCCCGTCATGGACGAGGTGAAGAAATACGACCTCGTGCTCTCCACCGCCTGTGGTGTCGGCGTGAACTTCCTGTCAGACCGGACCGGGACCATTCCCGTGTACCCTGGCATCAATACCTCGTTCTACGGCGCAGTGGAAGCGCCGGGCTTTTTCAAGGAGCTTTGCGCGGGCTGCGGAAACTGCATCGTGCACCTGACCGGCGGGCTTTGCCCCATCGCGCGGTGCTCCAAAACGCTCATGAACGGTCCCTGCGGCGGCACGAACAAGGGCAAGTGCGAGGTCAGTAACGAGGTCGACTGTGTCTGGTACCTCATTGTCGAGCGGATGAAAAAGCTCGGCACCCTTGAGAAGCTCGCCGAGATTCAGCCGCCCAGGAACTGGTCTACGTCGCGCGACGGTGGACCGCGGCGGGTGTCGCTGGAGCATATCCGGGAGTACGAGGAGAAGGAAGCGGCTAAGGCCGGGAAGTAACGGCAAGATCATTTCAGCCACAGAGAACACAGAGGGCACAGAGAAAAGAAAGAAACGAAACTTCGTTCATGAATCAAAGGTAAGGTCTTTCTCTGTGGTCTCGGTGACCTCTGTGGCAAATATAGGTTTTAATTCCTGGAGGTTTAGATAATGAAAAGCGGAAGCAACCTTGAAAAAGTCATCGCCAGCGGGAAACCCGCTGTAACCGCCGAACTCGGTCCGCCCATGAGCGCCGACCCTCACGAGGTGATCAAGAAAGCGCAGATGCTCAAAGGCTTCTGCGATGCGGCGAACATTACGGATTGTCAGACCGCTGTCGTCCGGATATCGAGCATTGCCGCAGCCGCTATCGCCCTGCAGCAGGGTCTGGAGCCGGTCATGCAGATGACCTGCCGCGACCGGAACCGGATCGCCATGCAGGCCGACCTTCTCGGCGCTGCAGCTCTCGGCCTCAAGAATTGTCTCTGTCTTGCCGGCGACCACCAGAAATTCAGCGCCGCAGGCAAGCTCAAGGGCCACCCTGGGGCGAAGAATGTCTACGACGTGGATACCTGCCAGCTTGTCGGCATCCTGAAGAAGATGCGCGACGAAGGCAAGCAGGAGGGCGGCGACCCCCTGGAAGTGGCGCCGAAATTTTTTATCGGCGCGTCCTGGACGCCCATGGCGGATCCCGTCGACTTCAGGCCGATTAATCTCATGAAAAAAGTGAACGCCGGCGCCGATTTTATCCAGACCCAGGGCATTTACGATATCGAAGGCTTTCGCACACAAATGGCGAAGATACGGAACATGGGCCTCCATGAGCGCACGGCGATACTCGGCGGGATCATCGTGCCGAAGAGCGCGATGATGCTGAAGTACATGGATTCCTCTGTTGCCGGCGTGTCCGTGCCCAGGGGGCTCATCGACCGGATGAATAAGGCGAAAGAAGCCGCCGGCGACGACAAGAAGAGGGCCAGGGAGCTGCAGGAGCAGGAAGGTATCAAAATCACTATTGAGCTCATCCATCAGGTGCTGGAGACCCCCGGCGTAAAGGGCGTGCACATCCAGGCCATCGAGTGGGAAAGCGCTATTGAAGGGATCGTCAAGGAGGCAGGGCTGTATCCCAGGCCGCAGGTGTGAGGTAAGGCCCTGGCATGGCGTGGAGCAGGGGGCATAGAGTAAAGTCTTTTACACTATGCGCCATGCACTATTCGGGTTTATCCGTGAGGCTAATATGCCAAAGATTACCATCCTCGATATCTACAAGAAAAAGGCCGAGGGCAAGAAGATTACCATGCTCACGGCTTACGACTACCCCTTTGCCCAGATCGTGGACCAGGCCGGGATCGACATGATTCTCGTGGGCGACTCACTCGGCAATGTGGTGCAGGGCGTGTTGAACACGCTCCCCGTGACCATGGACGAGATGATCTATCACACGAAGATGGTTTCGCGGGCAGCACAAACAGCTATGGTGGTGGGCGACATGCCCTTCCTGTCATATCAGACGGATAAGGCCGAAGCGGTCCGGAACGCGGGCAGGTTTTTAAAGGAAGCCGGAGCAGATGTGGTGAAGCTCGAAGGTGGGAGCCAGATGGCTGAAACAATCCACGCCATCGTGAATGCGGGCATCCCGGTCGTGGCGCATATCGGCCTGACTCCTCAATATGTCCACATGCTCGGTGGTTTCAAGGTGCAGGGCAAGGATGAGGCAACCCGGGAGAAGATCCTTGCCGATGCACGGGCAGTTCAAGATGCGGGCGCGTTCTCAGTGGTGTTGGAGGCCATGCCCGCATCGCTCGCAAAAGAGATTCACCACGTGCTTCACATTCCGACGATCGGAATCGGCGCCGGCCCCGACTGTGACGGCCAGGTGCTCGTTATCCACGATCTCCTGGGGCTGTTCGACCGGTTTACGCCGAAATTCGTGAAAAAGTACGCGAACCTCAAAGACCATGCCCTCAAGGCGGTAAAAGAGTATAAACAGGAAGTGGAGAACGGCAAGTTCCCGGCGGAAGAACACAGTTTCAAGTAGTTCAACAAGGCCTCTTTACGGTATTCCGGCGATACCCAATAATCATCCTCCAGAACGCACGTATTTTTATAAGGAAAAAGCGATCGCTAAGACCCGATCGGACTGAGATATTTGGTAATGTGGTGCCTGCTACTTTTTGTAACATCATCGCGAATTTATGAGCGAAACTTATAATTTAATTAAAAAAATTGACCGCTCCTTTTTTGATTTTTCTTGACTCATGAGATATGCGATGGATATAATACAGTTCCCTTGTCATCCTGTTTTTCCCCCTTTGTTACCCACACAGCTTGCCGGGGGAGAGGAGAGGGAAAATGCCTGAGGCGAGATTGAACGTCGTTCTCCTCCGGCACACGCCGGAACCGGAAGAAGTCGTGGCAATGGCGGCAAAGCTTTGCTACAGCCCGTCCGGTGTGGAGGAACTAAAAGAGAAAATCGAGGCCAAGGACCAGGCAGCGTTCGTGGAGAAACTGGCGTCCATCGGACACCTCTCTCCGATCGAGCATGTCTCGTTCACCTTTGGCATTGAGGGGATTTCCAGGGCCTGCTCTCACCAGCTCGTCCGCCACCGCGTCGCCTCGTACTCGCAGCAGAGCCAGCGGTATGTGAAGGAGGAGCAGTTCGATTATATCATTCCTCCGAGCATAAAGCAGGACCCGGCCCTTGTCAAGGAATTCGAGCGGTGCATGGCCGAGGCCCAGGAAAACTACACCAAGGTCCTCAAGCGACTCGAGGACTTCGGGCTTAAGGGAGAAGCAGGACAGCAGGACGCCCGGTACCTCCTGCCGAACGCGGCGGAGACCAAGATCGTCGTGACCATGAACGCCCGGGAACTCCTGCACTTCTTCCGGGTGCGCACCTGCAACCGGGCGCAGTGGGAGATCCGCGAGATGGCCGAGCGTATGCTCAATCTCGTAAAGAATGCGGCGCCTACGATCTTCGCCAGGTCCGGTCCGGCGTGTCTCTATGCCCCGTGTCCCGAGGGCAAGATGACCTGCGGAAAGATAGAAGAGGTCAGGAAGAAGTACGGAGTGAAAAAGTAAGGAGGGTCAAGGGTCAAGCAGCAAGGGTCGAGTAAAAGTTCTTAGGTTTCCTGGACCCTGGACCCCTGCCCCATGACCCTGTTTTTGATATGGGTTTTTCAATAGCAGTTGCAGGCAAGGGCGGAACGGGCAAGACCAGCCTCTGCGGCCTTACCATCCGATATTTGACAGAAAAAAAGCGCGGACCGGTGCTCGCCATCGACGCGGACGCGAATTCCAACCTCAATGATGTGCTCGGCGTGAAGGTCCACGCCACGGTTGGCGCGCTCAGGGAAAACTCCCTCACAACCATCCGTTCAGGCACGGAGCGGCCCGGCGGCATGAGCATGGAGCAGCTCTTCGATTATCAGATACAGCAGGCGCTCGTCGAGGCCAAAGGCTTCGACCTCCTCGTGATGGGAAGGCCCGAAGGCGCCGGCTGTTATTGCGCGGCGAATAACATCATCCGCAAGTACATGGACAAACTCGCCGATACCTACCCCTACATGGTCGTGGACAATGAGGCAGGCCTCGAGCACCTGTCGCGGCGTACTACACAGGACACCGACCTGCTCCTCATCATCAGTGATCCCACCGTGCGCGGCATAATGACGGCCGGCAGGATCGCCGCCCTGGTGGAAGAACTCAGCCTGAATGTAAAACGTTCGGTCCTCATTGTAAATCGGGCACAGGACGGCAACAGCGGCGACACGACGCTTCTTCAGGTGATCAGGCAGCAGGGCATCGAGTTCGCGGGATTCGTGCCGGCGGATGACCTGATCTTTGAATTTGATTTAAACGGCAGGCCGCTCATTGGGCTTCCGCAAGGCTCAAAAGCGCTCACGAGCTATTACTCCATGCTGGACAGATTGATCGCGTGAAGTTTGCACCTATTCACCACGAAGACACAAAGGCTCGAAGAAAAAATCAAAATAGGTTTTTTATCTTGGCGACTTCGTGTCTTTGCGACATATGTAGTTAGGTGTTATGGACAAAAAAACCGTCGCCATCATAGGCGCAGGTCGTGTCGGCAGCTCGATTGGTTTCCTGCTTCGTAAAGCGGGATATCCGGTCGCCGCAATAGCGTCACGCACTGCGGCATCGGCGAACAGGGCGACGGCGTTCATCGGCTCGGGAAAGCCGACGACAGACGCGGTGAAGGCGGCGTCCTCGGCGGACATCGTTATCATCGCGACTCCCGATAGGGCCATTAAAGAAATTTGCGAAAAGATCGCCGCGGGCAAAGCGCTTCGGGCGGGATCGATCACGGTGCATCTGTCAGGAGCTCATTCGCTCGACCTGCTCAATGCGGCGAAAACAGCAGGCGCTTTCCGGGCGATAATCCACCCGCTCCAATCGCTTGCAAGCCGTGAGCAAGGGATAAAAAACCTGCCCGGCTCTTATTTTCGGATCGAAGCGGACCCGGAAGCGCTCCAGGCGGCACGGGACCTCGTAAAGGCGCTCGGCGGCATCGAACTCGTGATGCCGAAGTGGAGCCCGGACAAGGAGTCCGCAGCGCTGTACCACGCAGGCGCCGTAACGGTTTCCAACTTCTTCGTAGCTCTTATCGACTACGGGCTCAAGTTTTACCAGACGCTTGGCGCAGACAGGCAGGAGGCGCTCAAAGCGGTGCTCCCGCTCATCAGGGGCACGCTTCATAATATAGAGACGCTCGGAATCCCCGATGCTCTCACCGGCCCGATCATGCGGGGCGATGTACAGACTGTGCGGGACCACCTGGAGGCCATGCAGAGGAGAGCCCCCGGACTCCTCGGACTCTACAGGGCGCTTGCGCGGCAGACGGTCGCCGTGGCAAGAGAAAAAGGCAGCATTACCCGGGAGACGTCGGAGGAACTGCTCAAGCTCGTAAAGGATTAACCGGCCGCGGATAGACACGGATGCACACGGATGAGATGCTTTTTGGGTGAAATAATTTTATGCTTTAGCTTTTGTCCGAAGTTGACCTGTGTTCATCGGCAGCAGATAAAGTTGCACTGATCCAGTTGAAAGGAGAAGTTTCAGGCCATGCTCATAATCGGAGAAAAAATAAGCGTTATTGCGAAGAAGGTCCGTGAGGCGCTCACGAACCGCGACCCCAAGCCGCTCCAGGAACTCGCGGTCAACCAGGCCAGGGCCGGCGCACACTATATCGACGTCTCCATCGGGCCCGCCGAAGAGAACGGTCCCGAGCTCATGAACTGGGCCGTGAAGGTCGTTCACGAGGTGGTGCAGAAGCCGCTCTGCCTCGACACGACGAACATCAAGGCCATGGAGGCCGGCCTCAAGGCCCACAACAACCAGTGGGGAGCGCCGATCATCAACTCCACGTCCAACGAACCCGAGCGGTTTCCGATGATGGAACTTGCCGGCAAGTATAACGCGAAGATCATTGCGCTCACCCTGGGCAAGGGCAGCATCCCGGCGGACGCCGAAGACCGCTGCGTCATCGCCTCGGAGATCATGGCCCGCGGCATGGAGTTCGGCGTTCCCATGGAAAACATCTTCCTCGACCCGCTCATTCTCCAGATCTGCACCATGCAGGACCAGGGCAGACAGGCCATTCGCGCCGTCAAAATGTTCCAGCAGTTAAACGACCCGCCCATGCAAACCGTGGTCGGGCTTTCAAACATCTCGAACGGGGCACCCAAGCATGTCCGGCCGATCATCAACAGAAATTTCCTCGCCATGCTCATGTACGAGGGGCTCACCGCCGCCATCATCGATCCCCTCGACAAGGACATGATGGATACGGTCAAGACCGTCGACATGATCATGTGCAAGACCATGTACGCCCATTCATATCTGGATATGTAGGCATGCACCGAGAGGGTTCGAGCGCCTGCGCAACGGTCCGAATGCGCGAACATACAAAATTTCCAAACGTCCGTCCCGCAAAACGAACCTTTGACATTTAGGGCTCCGGACTTTATAATACACAGGCAATTTTCGGTTTTGATAAATAATTCAGGAGGCTTTCATGGCGCTGGCAATACCGAAAGAAACGTATAGCGGAAAAATCTATCATGTGCAGCTTGGTACGGGTGCAAAGGCCGTTACCATCGGCGGAGCGTCGGCCCTTCCCTTTCTGGGATTCGAGGGCACGTTCCCGAACAAGCCGGCCGTGGCACTTGAAATCATGGACATCGCACCCGATGACTGGCCCGAGACCTTGCGGAAGGCGATCGGCGGCGCGTCGGCGAGCCCTGTTCAGTGGGCGAAGTTCTGTCAGCAGAACGGCGCCGATATCATCGCGCTCAGGCTCATGGGCACCCATCCGGACCAGAAGAACAAGAATCCGGAAGAGGCGGCAAAGGTGGCGGCGGAGGTCGCCGCCGCGGTCGACATCCCGCTCGTGATCCTGGGCAGCGGCCACGCGGAGAAGGACACCCAGGTGCTCCAGGCCGCGGCGGCAGCCACCCGCGGCAAGAACTGCGCCATCGGCAAGGCGGTCGAGGAAAACTACAAGACCGTGGCCGCCGCCGCAATGGCGAACGACCACAAGCTTATCGCCATGAGCCAGCTCGACGTCAACCTTGCCAAGCAACTTAACATCCTGCTCACCCAGATGGGTTTCGACAAAGAACGGATCATCATGGATCCCATGTCCTCGGCCCTCGGCTACGGCCTCGAATATACATACAGCGTTATGGAACGTATCCGCCTGGCCGCGCTCATGCAGAACGACCCCATGATGCAGACCCCGATCGTCTGCGACATCGGCGCAAACGTCTGGAAGGTCAAAGAGACCTTGGCCCCCGAGGCCGAAGTGCCGGAGTGGGGAGGCCTCGAGGACCGGGCCCTCGCCTGGGAGGCCGTGACCGCATCGGCCATGGTAACGGCGGGCGCCGACATGCTCATCATGCGTCATCCCGGAGCCGCGGCAAAGGCAAAGGAAGTCATCGCGGAACTGATGTAAACAAACAAACTTCACCACAAATCGCAGAGGAATATTCATAAAATTAGGTTGAAAGTTTCCTCTGTGCTCTCTGTGGCCAAGCTTTGAAAGGAGTTTTTCCATGGCACTTTCCGGTGTTGAGATATTCAAATATTTACCGAAGACCAACTGCAAAAAATGCGGGCACCCGACCTGCCTTGCTTTTGCCATGAAACTCGCCGCGAAACAGGCGAGCCTCGATTCCTGTCCCGACGCATCCGAGGACGCGAAAAAGCTGCTCGGCGAGGCCGCTGCACCGCCGATCCGCGGCATTACCCTCGGCACGGGCGACAAAGCCGTGAAGGTGGGCGACGAGATCTGCCTCTTCCGTCATGAAAAGAAATTTTTCAACCCCAACGCATTCGCCGTTGCGATCAGGGCTTCCGAGGCCGGCGACGCCGCGGCAAAGAAGATCGAGGCGGTCAAGGCCTCAGAGATCGACCGCGTGGGACAGAAGCTCCGGGTCGACGCAATCGCCGTGGCCGACGAGGGCGGCGATGCCGCGAAGTTTGCGTCCGTCGTGAAGCAAGTCGTTGACGGCGCACCGGGAGTTCCGCTCATCCTCGTGAGCAAGAATCCGGCAATCATCGAGGCGGGCATCACGCACTGCGCCGACAAGAAACCCCTCATTTACGCCGCGACCGCGGAGAACGCCGAGGCCATGGCGAAGATCGCGAAGGAGAAGAAGGCCTCCCTCGCCGTAGCGGCCGACGGGCTCGACGCGCTCACCGCCCTTTCGGAGAAAGTCAAAGGGCTCGGTGTTGATGACCTCGTCCTCGATTCTGGCGCGCGCAAGGCCAAGGACATGATCGAGCATCTCACCATCATCCGTCGCGCGGCTATCAAGAAGAACTTCAAACCCCTCGGGTACCCGACCATCATCTTTGCCGGGCGCGATAACGCCGTGGCCGAAACCGTTGCGGCCGCCGTCGGCGTGATGAAGTATGCCTCAATAGTCGTCCTGAACAGCATTGAAAAATGGAAGATGCTCGCGCTCCTGTCGCTCAGGCAGAACATCTACACCGACCCGCAGGTGCCGATGCAGGTCGCCCAGAACGTCTACAAGGTCGGCGATGCCAAGGAAAACTCGCCGCTCATGATCACCACGAACTTCTCGCTGTCTTACTTTATCGTGCGCGGAGAGGTTGAGAACAGCAAGGTACCGTCGTGGCTTGCGGTCATGGACAACGAAGGCCTGTCGGTGCTTACGGCCTGGGCAGCCGGAAAGTTCACGGCGAGCAAGATCGCGCAGTTCATAACCGAGAGCGGCGTGGAGAAAAACGTCAGCCACAAGGAACTCATCATCCCCGGCTATGTGGCTGTGCTCTCGGGCGCCCTCGAAGAGAAGCTCCCGGGCTGGAAAATCACCGTAGGGCCCCGCGAGGCGAACCAGCTCCCTACCTTTCTGAAGGCGAGGGCGTAAAGAACGATTCACCACGGAGAGCACAGAGAAAAACTGTACGCGAATTCCTCTGTGACCTCTGCGGTTAATAAGCATTGCAAAGGAGTTTTCTGATGTCGAAAGTGATTGCCACAGGGGCCATCAAGGCCTCTCACTACTATACCAAGCAGGCCGAGGCCCTCGTGGAAAAGGCCATCAGCGAAAAGGGCGCTGACTTTAAGTTCGAGTTCCCGGATACAGGATATTTCCTGCCCCAGATCTTCGCCATGACGGGCTTCGAAGTCCGCACCGTCGGAGACATGAAGACCGCCCTCGAACAGCATGTGAAGCCGCTGCTCACGAACGAGCCCGAGGATGCTCTCTACAAGCCATATCTGGGCGAGGCCCTGGACGCCGGCATGGCATCGCTCTTTGCCCAGGAAATCATCATGGCGATCCGTTACATTTACGGCCAGGAGCCGGTGAAGGACGATTCGATCGGTCTTACCTATCACGGCTTCATTTCCGACACCATCCTCCGTAACCTCGGCGTGCAACTCGTGGATGGCACCATGCCGGGCTACGTGGTGATCATTGGCGCGGCAAACGACGACGACCACGCCGTTCAGATCGCGCGCGAGTTGCAACAAAAGAACATCCTCACGTTTTTCTGCGGCAATGTTGACGGCAACAGCATGACCAAGCAGCTTACACGAAAGGGCGTGGAACTCGGCTGGGACACCCGCCTCGTGCCGCTCGGCCCCGAAGTGGAGCATGCGATCTACGCCCTGAATTGGGCGGCCCGCGCGGGCCTCACCTTCGGCGGCATGAAGGGCGGCGATTTCAAAAGGATTCTCAAATACTCCAAGGACAAGGTGTTCGCTTTTGCCATGGTGCTCGGGCCCCTGAACGACCGCATCTGGACCACGGGCGCGGGCGCGATCAACATGGGGTTCCCGGCGGTCTGCAACACGGACGTCCCGACGATCCATCCTACGGGCGTCACGATCTACGAAGAGGTGGCCAAGGAACTCGACCCGGACAAGATCGTCGAGAAGTGCATCGAGGTGCGCGGCCTCAAGATCACGGTCTCCAAGCCGCCCATCCCCGTTGCCTACGGTCCGGCTTTCGAAGGCGAGCGCATCCGCAAGGAAGACATGCACATCGAGTTCGGCGGAAACCGCACGCCGGCCTTTGAGTGGCTCCACACCGTGGATCTCGAGAGTGTTGAGGACGGCAAGGTGACGATCATCGGGGCCGATGCCGAGGGACGCTATCAGAAGGGCGGTCAGATGCCTCTGGGTATCTACGTTGAAGTGGCCGGCCGCAAGATGCAGAAGGACTTTGAGCCGGTGCTCGAGCGCAAGATCCACCATTTCATCAACGAAGCGCAGGGCATCTGGCACATGGGCCAACGCGACCAGAACTGGCTCAGGGTGAGCATCAATGCGCTCAAGGAAGGCTTCGTCCTCAAGCACTTCGGCGACATCCTTACCACCCAGCTCAAGCACAAATTCGCCAATATCGTGGACAAGGTCCAGGTGACCTTCTACGTCGACGACGCAGACGTAAAGGCGAAGCTCGAAGAGGCCCGCAAGGCGTACATGGAGCGCGACGTGCGCCTTGCGACCATGACGGACGAGTCGGTGGACACGTTCTACTCCTGCATCCTGTGCCAGAGCTTCGCTCCGAACCATGTCTGCATCGTCTCGCCCGAACGCCTCGGCCTCTGCGGCGCATACAACTGGCTCGACGCCAAAGCAGCCTACGAGATCGACCCGAACGGCGCGAACCAGCCGGTTCAGAAGGGCGAGGTGCTGGATTCTTTCAAGGGTCGCTGGAAGGGCGTGGATGAATATGTGTACACGAACTCGCATCAGGCGCTCGAGTACTTTAACGCCTACACGATCATGGACGCGCCCATGACTTCCTGCGGGTGCTTCGAGTGCATCGTGGCAATCGTGCCCGAGGCCAACGGCGTGATGGTTGTAAACCGGGGCTACACGGGCATGACGCCCATCGGCATGAAGTTCTCGACGCTCGCCGGCACCGTGGGTGGCGGCGCCCAGACACCGGGATTCATGGGCATCGGGCGGTTCTTTCTCACGAGCAAAAAGTTTCTCTCCGCAGACGGTGGATTCAAGCGCATCGTCTGGATGACCAAGAACCTGAAGGAGTCCTTTGCCGAGCAGTTCAAGAAGCGGGCCGAAGAAGAGGGAGTGCCTGACCTCCTCGACAAGATTGCCGACGAGACCGTGGCGGAAGACTCGGAGAAACTTCTGGCGTTTCTGACGGAAAAGGGACATCCGGCGCTTTCCATGGACCCGATGTTCTAAGAACCGGAAAAGCCGGAAGGAGCGTGGGGGCAGGAGTAAGGGGAATAAATGCCGTGAGAAGGAAGGAGTGAGAGGATAAAATCGGTAGGGCGTAAGCTCCAAATCTTCTCACTTATTACGTTTCGCTTCTTACGGCCTTCTTGGCTGCCGGGAAAAATGAAGGCGGCCTTTTTTGTCTCGGAAACTTTCAACCATGAAGGCACACCCTGCAATCGCGCGGGCGCTCATAAGTGCTGTGTCTGACGAATGCAAAATGCGGAGTGCAAAGTGCAAAAGTCAAAAAGAGAAAGCAATCTTGGTGTCTTAGTGTCTTTGTGGTAATTGGTTTTTTAAGAGGAATGAATGATGGAAGAAAAACTCGAAGGCATACTCACACGCTACCGGGAGAACGAAGGCAATCTGATCTCGATCCTGCAGGACATCGAGAGCGAGTTCGGTTATCTGCGCGAGGACGCGATCAACTGGTTCTCGGAGCGGCTCGACGTGCCGCCGGCGAAGTTCTACGGCATCGCGACCTTCTATGCCCAGTTTCACTTGAAGCCCAGGGGCAAAAACGTGATTACCGCGTGCTGCGGCACGGCGTGCCATGTGAAGGGCTCGGAGCGCCTGATCAACAGCCTGGTGAAGGAGCTCGACATCGCCCCGGGCGAAGACACGTCCGAAGACCTCAAATTCACCGTTGAGAAGGTGAACTGCGTGGGCGCTTGCAGTATCGCGCCGGTCATTATTGTCAACAAGACCGTGAACGGTAAGATGACGCCGGACAAGCTCATGAAAGAGATCAAGACCCTTAAAGAAGGAAAGCGGGAGTACACGGACTATATCTAAGCGTGAAACGTGAAAAGAAACCTTTCACTTCTTGCGTCTGACGTTTCACACTGTACCCGGAGTAATCATGAATAAAGACGTCTCGATAAAAGTCTGCATGGGCACGGGCGGCATTGCCGCCGGCGGGGAGGCGGTGAAGGCCTCGTTCGAGAAGGCATTTGCTGCCGCCGGCATCAAGGCAACGGTTGACAGACACTGTTCCGTGCACAAAGTCGGCTGCCGCGGTTTCTGCGCGCGCGACGTTCTCGTGGACGTGATCATCAACGGCGACAAATCAACCTACCAGTACATCAAGCCGGACATGGTCGAGCGGATCGTGAACGAGCACATTGTGGGCGGCGCACCGATTTCCGACTGGCAGGTGAAAGACGACTACCATACGTTCCACAATAAGCAGATTAAGGTGGTTCTCTCCGACTGCGGTGAAGTCGATCCTGAAGATATCAATTCCTACATCAGCCGGGGCGGCTATGAGGCGACGAAGAAAGTCCTGACTACCATGGCCCCGCAGGAAGTCATTGAGATCATTAAGACCTCGGGCCTCAGGGGCCGGGGCGGCGCGGGCTTTCCGACGGGCGTCAAGTGGGACATGGCGATCAAGGCGCCCGGTCCCGTCAAGTACCTTATCTGTAACGCCGACGAGGGAGACCCGGGCGCGTTCATGGACCGCTCCGTTGTTGAAGGTAACCCCCATGCGGTCATTGAAGGCATGATCATCGGCGCCTACGCAATCGGCGCGCCCTATGGATACGTCTATATCAGGGCCGAGTATCCCCTTGCCGTGGAGCGGCTCCGCCTTGCGATCAAGCAGGCGAAGGAGCGCGGGTTCCTCGGAAAGAACATCCTCGGCAAAGTTTTCGATTTCAACATTAAAGTCAAACTCGGCGCCGGCGCATTCGTCTGCGGCGAAGAGACGGCGCTCATTGCCTCGATCGAGGGAAAACGCGGACAGCCGCGGGCCAAGCCGCCTTTCCCGGTCCAGAAGGGACTTTGGGGGAAGCCGACGATCATCAACAACGTCGAGACGCTCGCGAACGTGCCCTATATCATCCGGAAAGGCGCCGCCTGGTACGCGGATATGGGCACGGAAAAAAGCAAAGGCACGAAGGTCTTTGCCCTGACCGGCAAGATCCAGAACTCCGGTCTCATAGAGGTGCCCATGGGCATCCCGCTCCGCGAAGTGATCTACGACATCGGCGGCGGGATTGAAGGCGGCAGGAAGCTCAAGGCTGTCCAGACCGGGGGGCCATCGGGCGGCTGTATTCCGTCAAGCATCGTCGATACGACACTGGACTATGAATCCCTCGGCAAGGTCGGCTCGATCATGGGCTCGGGCGGCATGGTGGTGCTCGATGAGACGGACTGCATGGTGAACGTCGCAAAGTACTTCCTGCAATTCACGCAAACCGAGTCCTGCGGCAAGTGCGTGCCCTGCCGGGTCGGGACCAAACGCCTGCTCGAAGTTCTGACCCGGATCACCGAGGGGAGGGGCAGGGAGGACGACATCGAGCTCCTCGAGACCCTGAGCACCGACGTGAAAACATCGTCGCTCTGCGGACTTGGACAGAGCGCGCCGAACCCCGTCCTTTCCACGATCAAGTATTACCGCGACGAGTACGAGGCGCATATCTTCGAAAAGCGCTGCCCCGCCGGCGTGTGCAAGGACCTCCTTTCCTACAGCATCCTCGAGGAGTTCTGCAAGGGCTGTACCGCCTGCGCGCGGGTCTGCCCCGCGGGCGCCATCGTCGGCGAGAAGAAGAAACCGCATAAAATCATTCAGGATATCTGCATCAAGTGCGGCGCCTGCTTCGAGACGTGCAAGTTCAAGGCGATTAAAAAAGGGTAATCTATGGCGAATCTCACGATAAACGGCAAGCAAATAAACGTCCCCGACGGCACCACGGTCCTGGACGCGGCGCGCAGGAACGACGTCTACATCCCGACGCTCTGCGACGACCCACGGCTCGAACCCTACGGAGGATGCAGGCTCTGCCTCGTCCAGATAAAAGGGATGCCCCGGCCCGTGACCGCGTGCACCACGCCCGTGACCGAAGGCATGGAGCTGGAGACCTCGAACACGCAAATCGAGCGGCAGCGCCGCACCATCGTCGAACTTCTCCTCTCGGACCATCCGAACGACTGCATGGTCTGCGAGAAGGCGGGCGATTGTACGCTCCAAGAGCTTGCTTACTTCTACGACATCCGCACGAACCGTTTCGCCGGCGAGCGCAGACAGTATACCAGGAAGGACATGAACCCATTCATCGAGCGCGACATGGAGAAGTGCATTCTGTGCGGCAAGTGCGTGCGTGTATGCGAAGAGGTACAGGGGGTGGGGGCAATCGACATCGCGAACCGCGGGTTCGTCGCCAAGGTCTCCACACCCTTTGAAAAAGACCTGGACTGCGAGTTCTGCGGCCAGTGCGTGAGCGTCTGCCCCACGGGCGCGCTCATCGGGAAGCAGGCCCTCGGCAGAGGCAGGCAGAAAGACGTGAAGCAGGTGGAGACGGTCTGTCCCTATTGCGGCTGCGGATGCAATCTTACCCTGCATGTAAGCAGGAACGAAGTGGTCCGCGTCACCTCGCGTCAGGATACGATCAACGAGGGCTGGCTCTGCGTCAAGGGACGGTTCGGCTACAACTTTATCAACAGCCCGGACCGGCTCAAGAGGCCGCTCATCAAAAAAGGCGGCACGTTCGTCGAGGCCTCCTGGGACGAGGCCTTCGGCTACATCGCCGACAAACTCGACTCCATCAAGCAGAAGCACGGGCCCGACGCCATCGGCGGGCTCTCCTCTGCCCGGTGCACGAACGAGGAGAACTACCTCTTCCAGAAGTTCATCCGCGCGGCAATCGGCACGAACAACGTCGATCACTGCGCGCGCTACTGACACAGCGCTACGGTGGCCGGTCTGGCCACAGTGTTCGGTTCCGGAGCAATGACGAACTCCATGGCCGAGATCGAGAACAACGATGTGCTGTTCGTCATCGGCTCGAACACCAAGGAAAGCCATCCCATCATCGCGCTCAGGATGATCAAGGCAAAGCGCAAGGGGGCGAAGATCATCATCGCAGACCCGCGCAGGGTCCCGATGGTCCGGTTCGCCGACATTTGGATGCAGCACACGCCGGGCACGGACGTGGCGCTCCTGAACGGCATGATGCACGTAATCGTGAAGGAAGACCTTATGAAGAAGGACTTCATCGCATCCATGACCGAGGGCTTCGACGAGGAGTTCAGAAAGAACCTCGAAGAGTACACGCCCGAGAACGCGTCCCGGATTACCGGCGTTCCGAAGGAGAAGATCATCGAGGCGGCGCGCCTGTACGCCGGATCGGAGCGCGCAGGCATCTACTACACCATGGGGATCACCCAGCACGCACACGGCACGGAGAACGTTTTCTCCGTCGCCAACCTCGCCCTTATGACCGGCAACCTGGGCAAGGAGAGCGCGGGCGTCAATCCGCTCCGCGGCCAGAACAATGTCCAGGGCTCGACCGACATGGGCTGCGTGCCGAATATGTATCCCGGCTACCAGCGGGTGACCATCCCGGCGATCAGGCAGAAGTTCGAGGCCCTGTGGAAGGCGTCGCTCTCAGACAAGGAGGGGCTCACGGCGCCGGACATGCTTGCTGCCGCCGAAAAGGGCGCGCTCAAGGCGATGTACATCATGGGTGAAAACCCGGTCGTCTCGGACCCCAACATGGCGCACACGATCAGGGCTCTCAAGGCCCTCGACTTTCTCGTGGTGCAGGACATCTTCATGACCGAGACGGCGGAACTCGCGCATGTGGTATTGCCCGGATCGTCGTTCGCCGAGAAGGTCGGCACCTTCACGAATACCGAGCGTCGCGTGCAGCGCGTGCGGCGGGCGGTAGATTCTCCGGGCATCGCCATGAAGGATTCGCTCATCATCATGGAGCTCTCCAAGAAAATGGGCTACGAGATGTCCTATCCGCACACCGTCGAAATATTCCGCGAGATCGGCCAGGCCTGGCCCGCCCTCGCCGGCATGAGCTACGCCAGGCTCGAAGACGGCGGTCTGCAGTGGCCCTGTCCGACGCCGGACCATCCGGGCACGCAGTATCTGTTCAAGGGCGGCTTTCCGCGCGGCAAGGGACGTTTTACACCGGTGAAGTACAAGGCGTCGTTCGAGCAGCCCGACAGGGAGTATCCTTTCATCCTGACCACGGGGCGGCAGCTCTTCCAGTACCACACCGGAGGCATGACAAGGCGGGTGAAGCCCATCGATGCGGTGTCCCCCGAATCCTATGTCGAGATCAACCCCGAGGACGCCCGGACGCTCGCCATCGAGGGCGGCTCAAGGGTCAAAGTCACTTCGCGTCGCGGCTCTATCATCGTGAAGGCGGTCGTGACAAAACGTCCGGCGCAGGGCGTGGTCTTCATTCCGTTCCACTTCAAGGAAGCCGCGGCCAACGCGCTTACGAGCAGCACCGCACTCGACCCTGTGGCCAAGATACCCGCGTTCAAGGTCTCGTCCGTACGGATCGAAAAAGCCTGAGAACTCGTGCAAAGTGAAAAGAGGGGAGCAAGGAGGACAGCATGATCGACAAATCGGAACTCAAGAAGCAGATACTGTTCAGCGACCTGACCGACGCCGAGCTCGGCATGATCGCGCAGAAGATCTCCGTTGAGAGCTACACCAAGGGGAAGTCGATCTTTAAAGAGGGCGAGTTGACCAAGGGTATCTACCTCGTGAAGAAGGGCAAGGTCGAAATATCCAAGCACACGCCCGACGGCTGGAAGCAGACCCTCGCCATCCTCTCGGAAAACCATATCTTCGGCGAGCTGTCGGTCATCGAGAACAAGAAGACCCACGGCGCGGACGCCACCGCGATCGACGCCGTCGAGGTCTATCGCATCAGCACCGACGACTTTAAGGCGCTCGAAAAGAGTGACACAAACCTCATGTACAAGATCATGAAGACCATCGCGCTCATCGCGAGCAGGAACGTGCACGCGATGAACGAGAAGCTCATGAAACTCCTCATCAGTTACTGAAGATTCAAGAAGAAAAAATTCAACATTCAAAATTTTAAATCTTGTTTTTTGAATTTTAAATTTTAATTGTCGGGAGGTACAGAATGGCACTTGATCCAACGAAGCATGCGGACTGGGAAATTGCGGAAGATGCTGAGAAGAGAATGAAGCCCATCGCCGAGATCGCGGCGAAGATGGGCCTGAAGAGCGAAGAGATCCTGCCTCACGGCCACTTCATCGCCAAGGTCGACTTCAAGAAGGTGCTCGAGCGCCTGAAGGACCGGCCCGACGGCAAGTACGTCGACGTCACGGCCATTACCCCGACGCCCCTCGGCGAAGGAAAGTCAACCTCGACCATAGGCCTTACCCAGGGCCTCGGGAAGCGCGGCAAAAACGTTATCGCCACGATCCGCCAGCCTTCGGGCGGACCCACGATGAACATCAAGGGCTCGGCGGCAGGCGGCGGTCTCTCGCAGGTCATCCCCCTTACGCCGTTCTCCCTCGGCCTCACCGGAGACATCAACGCCATCATGAACACGCACAACCTCGCCATGGTGGCGCTCACCTCCCGGATGCAGCATGAGTTCAACTACACGGACGATCAGCTCTCCAAGCGCAAGCTCAAACGCCTGAACATCGACCCGCACAACGTTGAGATGAAATGGATCATCGACTTCTGCGCTCAGGCATTGCGCGAGATTGTCATCGGCATGGGCGGCAAGTCGAACGGCTTCATGATGAAGTCCGGATTCGCCATCGCCGTGTCATCGGAAGTGATGGCCATCCTCGCCGTCGCCAAGGATCTCAAGGACATGCGCGAGCGCATGGGCAGGATCGTCGCGGCCTACACCAAGGACGGTAAGCCCGTCACTACTGCGGACCTCCAGGTGGACGGCGCCATGACTGCGTGGATGGTCGAAGCCATCAACCCGAACCTCCTCCAGACCATCGAGGGCCAGCCCGTGTTCGTGCACGCCGGCCCCTTCGCGAACATCGCCATCGGCCAGTCCTCGATCATCGCCGACCGCGTGGCGCTCAAACTCGGCGACTACGTGATCACCGAGTCCGGCTTTGCCGCCGACATCGGCTTTGAGAAGTTCTGGAACCTCAAGTGCCGCATGTCGGGCCTCAAGCCCCACGCGGCGGTGCTCGTGGCTACGATCCGCGCGCTCAAGTGCCATGGTGGCGCGCCCATCCCCGTGCCCGGCAGGCCCATCCCCGAGGAATACAAGGGAGAGAACGTGGGCTGGGTCGAGAAGGGATGCGAGAATCTCGTGCACCACATCAAGACCATAAAGAAGGCGGGCATTAATCCTGTGGTCTGCATCAACGCTTTCTACACCGACACGGAGAACGAAATCAAGGTCGTCAGGAGGCTCGCCGAGGCGGCCGGCGCGCGTGTGGCCCTTTCCCGGCACTGGGAGAAGGGCGGCGACGGCGCGCTGGAGTTCGCCGACGCCGTCATCGACGCCTGCAACGAGAAGAACAACTTCAAGTTCCTCTACGAGCTCAGCACCCCGCTCAGGCAGCGTATCGAACTCATAGCGAAAGAGGTCTACGGAGCGGACGGCGTCGATTACACACCCGAGGCGCTTGAAAAGGCCAAGAAAATGGAGGCCGACCCTGAGATCGCCAAGCTCGGCACGTGCATGGTGAAGACCCATCTCTCGCTCACGGACAATCCGAGCATTAAGGGCGTGCCCAAGGGCTGGAGGCTCCGCGTCAGGGACATCCTGACGTACAAGGGCGCGGGATTCGTAGTCCCCGTCGCAGGCACCATCACGCTCATGCCCGGCACGGCCTCCGATCCGGCCTACCGCCGCGTAGACGTGGACGTGGAGACCGGAAAGGTCCAGGGAGTGTTCTAGGGAAGATTCAAAATTTAAAATTCAAGATTAAAAAGGCCCCCTGTCCGGATTTGGCAGGGGCTTTTTTGCTACTCGGCGGCTATTACTTTGGCAGTATTGACATTAATATGCCCGGCGCTATTTTTAATATAAAAGATAATTGTCCGCCATGACCTTTAGTTTATCTGTGGTGCGCGAGGCTCTATCAGCATCCAAAAAAGGAGGAGAATATGAAGCGGCGAGTATGGTTGAGTGTCCTCATGATTTTTATTGCTTTTTCTGTGCTCGGGACGGCCTTTGGTGGAGATCCACGGCCACCCAAAAAGACCCGTGCGCTGGTAAACACCGGGAAAGCGCTGTACGAAAAAAACTGCACGCCCTGTCACGGGCCCAACGGAGACGGAAACACGCCGATTGCCAATTCTCTGAACCCGCACCCTACAAACTTTACCCAGCATCTGCAAAACTGGCCGAATACAAAGGGCGATCCGGAAAAGATCTTCGACGTCATCTCCAAGGGGATACCCGGTTCGGCCATGGTCTCGTGGAGCAAGTTCTCCGAAAAGGAACGATGGGGCCTGGTTTACTTCGTGATGGAGTTTTCAACGGAAAAAAAATAACGCTGTTGTCGCGTCAACATGAAGATGGAGAAGTGCAGCATCCCGTGCAACCGGCGCTCGCGATAAATATCAAAAATATAACCAGCGGACGTAAGGATCGATAATGGAACCGACGGGACGGCAAGAGAGCTCCGAGGGACTTGCGCGCACGACCACCGTCGTTTGGATCACGCACGTTCGGGTCTGGACCACGACGCCCTTCGCGGAGGTGATCCGTCGCCTCAAGGCCGAGACAGACGTGTCCGACCCGAGCCCGCATCCAGAGGACAACGCGCCCCCTCAGTTTCGTAGTTGACGCCATCACCTCAATGGCGGGAGTCTGTGCGAACTTCCCATCGAGTTCGCGCGTAATTTGGCAATGGGCCGCTCGTGCCGGCACTTCGGCGGAATGATATGGAGGAAAGGAGGCTTTGAGTCACTACAACGCGATTTTACGACTCGTTTCTGACCTGGCGGTCTCCAGCCCAGTGCGCAGCTGCTGCATTGTATATACAGTTGTGATAAAATAATAAGAGAGAGCGCATTGTGAAAGGGGTGAATTGTATGATTATCGAATTAAATCCCAAAGAGAAAGAGATGCTTGTTACGGCGCTCGAAACGACCATCATCCCTGAACTGAGGGGCGAGATCGCCTCGGGAATGCGGAAGGACTTAAGGGAAGAGTTCAAGAAGGACGAAGAAACATTCAAGAATGTCCTCGAGAAACTCAAAAAAGCGGCCTGAGCGGCCATCCCAGGTGTTCATAAAAACTTCAATTTTTAAACCTTCTCAAGAAGAAGAAGGAGAAAGTATATACTGATTTTTTCGGCCTTTTAGAAAATTCCGTCAGGTCAGGCGTGCACCTCTCCTAAATGTTCCCATCATCCCTCGCTCTGTCCACTCTTCACCACTTCTTCGCGCTGGGCCAAGAATATTCCCTTTGAAGTGATGAAAATCCATCGACAACTCACTCTACTTCGGAGTCTCTTATCAAGGCAAAGAGGCCGGCTTCGCGCAGATCGTATCGGGCTATGCAATAACCGCTTACGTAGAAGACGAACCTGTCTCAATAAAGAGGTTGGGAAGCGGCTTGTGGAAAACGTCGTCAAACATCCCGGCCTTCAGGACCCGCCAGTGGTTCCCAGGACATAGATGCGTACGGGCTTGTACGAAATTCGGATTTAAACGGCGCCCCTCTAGACCCCTGTTGACAGAATCGTAGCGCCTTTTAACCCCGACGCGTACTAAAACAGATTATGAATAGAGTAACGCGCAGGAGCTCAGGTAAGCTCTCTCCGCTTTGAGCGTCCCCTGGTTCTGTTCTTCCTGCTAATCCTCGTTGTATCTGCCCCTGCCGTGGCCTCTTTCACGCCCGTGTCCCGGCCCGCCATGCTCACCTCCGGGATGGTCCCAGTGGCGTTCCTTCTCCCAGGCCCGCCAGTTCTTCCTGACCTGGCCGTAAGGAATACGCTCATGTCCGGGAGGAACGCGGCGGTAGCCGGGGGGCAAGTCGATCAAGGCACGAGGCATCCGCCTAGGGCCGATAGCGCGCCACGGCCCGTTGTAGCCGTTGGCGATGTACCACCCTCCCCTGAACGGGCGATACCAGTACCCGTGATAGAAGAAAATATCCACATCAACATCAGGCGGATAATACACATAAGTGCCGGGTATCACGATCAGGGCCGGCGGTCCTGGAATGACAAGCGCAGGCAGAGGAACGTTGATATTTACGTTCACCTCGGCATTGCTCATTGCCGGAGCAAAGAGGAAAAACACCATGAACATGACGCCCGCACCGAACACACTAAATAATGATGTCTTCATCAAACAACCTCCTTTTACACTCCATCATTCCGACCTTGGTGAACGAATTGGACGGAATGAATGCACAAACAGTTCATTGAACACTTCAATTATTGCACGGATGCGTTTTGAAAGCAAGATGCCGTTTTCTGAAAGTCTTACAGTTTTCAATAGATAAAATCGTACAACTTAGATATGATATACACGGAATCACCCCTCATGTCCTTATGACAAACAGGAACTAAGTATTTTTTGAAATCATTTACAACCTCGAAGATAACTGTTTAATTGCCGAATAAAATCTTAGCCTTACAAAAAAACTCACTCATTTATCTTCAACAACTTTAGTACTTTCATCGAATTGACATCATTATAGGCTGCGGTATTTTTAAACAAGGGCATTTTTACAGGATTGTGAACAAGAATTCTCTACGTTCTGTCTGCCGAAATTGGTTTGACGAAGCCGCACAGGCAAGGAGTGCGATACTGCGGTCGTCGTTTGTAGTGGGATCTGATGTCAAACCAAGGAAGTGGGCTGAAGATCGAAACGGCAAAAGGAATAAATCTTTACGTACATGACTGGGGCGCCGGCAAACCGGTCGTAAAACGCAGGTGAAGGGCGCTTTTCCATGGCGCCCGGGCCGTGTGACTATGTCCGTGCACTCGTGAGGAGGAGAAGGGGGGACCAAAATATGATCGGCCTCGGAAAAGGGGAGTCTTTTATGTCCAATGGAGCGCAAAATGACACGCCTGTCGTGCAGACCGCTACGGGCCGCGTGCGTGGCTGCTGGAAGGAAGGAGTGGCCATGTTTCTGGGTATTCCCTACGCCACGCCGCCGATAGGCAGTCTGCGGTTCGCAGCCCCTCGGCCCCATCCGGGGTGGAGTGGCGTCCTGGACGCAGTTGACGCAGGTCCCGCCGCACCACAGCCGGCCTCTGTCCTGGAACCGGTCCTCGGAACACTCCGAATCAACCAAAGCGAGGACTGCCTGTCGCTCAATATCTGGACGCCCGGGCAGGACGGAGGGCCGTTCCCCGTACTCCTGTGGATCCACGGCGGCGGTTACGGGACCGGAGCTGGCTCTCTGCCATGGTACTCGGGCGAAGAATTCGCCCGTAACGGCCGTCTCGTCGTCGTGACGATCAACTATCGCCTGGGCGCCCTCGGATATCTTTATCTGCCCGGACCCGGCCGCGACAGCGGCGGGAACGGCAACTTCGGGCTCAGGGACCAGATCGCCGCACTCCAATGGGTACGCGACAACATAGCCTCATTCGGTGGCGACCCGGACCGGATTACGGTTGCCGGACAGTCGACCGGCGCACATGCCGTTGCAGCCCTGATGGCGTCGCCGGCAGCGCGCGGCCTGTTCCGGCGTGCTATTCTGCAAAGCCCTCCTCTTGGATTTTTGCCTGTTTATCCGCCCAAAGCAAACCGGATCGCCGGGATATTTCTCGGCGCTCTCGGGCTGGGTCCCGGCACCGCCGCCGAGCTGCGTTATGCTTCCGTTGAGAAAATAATCGCTGCACAGCAGAGCGCTGCCCGCCGGGAGCGGACATTCGCCGACATCACGCCAGCCTTCGGGCCCGTGGTCGACGGCGACGTCCTTCCGGAGCCGCCGATGGAGGCGCTGGAAGCAGGCGCCGGCAGCGACGTCGATCTCCTCATCGGCACCACGCACGACGAGATGACCGCCTTCTTTGCGTTCGACCCTGCAATGCAGCAGGCCAGACGGGCCCGCGTCGTTATCGCAATGCGGTCCACCTGCGGCCGTTCCTCCAGCGAGGATATCTACGGCGCCTACGCCGCGGCCCGGGCGGACGCCACGCCCGCCGATATCCTGACCGATTTCGCCACCGACCTGATTTTCCGGATTCCCGGCATTCAGCTGGCCGAACACCGCGCCGCTCAAGGCCGTCCCGCGTACATGTACCGGTTCGACTGGCAGTCGCCCGTATGCAGCCTCCGAGCGTGTCATTGCCTCGAGCTGCCGTTCTGCTTCCATAACTTCGCCGAATGGCAGAACGCTCCCATGCTTCAGGGCGCAGATCCGGCCGGGCTGGAGCTGGTCTCTCAGCAGGTGCACCGGGCATGGATGTCGTTCATCCAAAGCGGGGACCCGAACCATGCGGATTTACCCTCATGGACGCCGTACGAAACGCCCCGGCGCGCAACCATGTGCTTCGGCAAGGAATCACGCCTCGTTGACGACGCGGCCGGCTCCACGTGGGAGATCAGGCGCGCCGCGTGATGCCGGCACATCCCTTTCTCATCGTTAAGACGTAAGAGCGTTGCGCTCGGGATTATGAGCAGAACGTGAAACTTTTCGCGTTGACAGGGTATCGGTTTTCTACTGTAGTGAACGCATGAGATGGCTGTCTGTTTTTATACTCATCTTGACGGCTCTCGACATCGTAATTCCCCAGACAACAGCGGCGATCAGTACGCACGATGAACAACCGGCGGTCGAGCCTCCCGATGCTTGTAATCCATCAGCCACTTCGCTCTCCCCGGACGATGATACGCCCTGCGTTCACGAATCGCCTGCAGCCATGATCTCTTTCCAGCCCGTCATCTGCGACACTCCGAACAACCCCTTATTCAGGAAATACCTGCTCATCTTGGAAAACGAGCATCCCCCCAGAACGTAAACGTACCTTTTCGCCATATGTTCCCCAGCGCAAGTTCACGGGTGTTACCCCGTTCAGGCGGGCGTCCTTTTCCCGTGGATATGGCACCGTTCCGTTTTTAAAACCATGGATGCTCATGCAGTCACGATTCACTTTCATGACCATCGCACGGCTGTTTTTATTTTTACGACGAAACAGAAAATCCTATTCAGGAGGTTGACCGTATGAAGAATGAAACGATGTCGGACAAGATAGTGTCACGAAGGGATATCCTTATCGGGGCTGGTAAATGCGCTCTCGGCGCGGCTGGCGTCGCCGCCCTCGCGTCCGGCGGACTGGGACTCGTACCCGCGGCGGAAGCAAAGGACGGTCCGACCGAAAAATGGCCGTGGCCCTATGTGGAACTCGACCCCGCGAAAACCGCCGAGATCGCCTACAACGAGTGGTACCGAGTGTTCTGCGGGGCCGCTGTGGTCAACAGCGTGTTCAGCCAGCTCAGGGAAAAGGTGGGCGAGCCGTACAAATCGTTCCCGGCTGACGCACTTATCTTCCTGGAAGGCGGTGTATCGGGATGGGGAACCATCTGCGGCTGCAACGCCGGGGCGAACATTGTCACGAACTGCATCGTGGGCCCCAGGATCTCCGGCACAGAAGACGGCATGCTGATGGGGAGCGAGATCATGCAGTGGTACGCGGACTCGGCCATGCCGATCTACACCCCGAAAGATCCGAAGGTGAAGTCAGACATACCGAAAACCGTCGCTAACTCACCGCTCTGCCATATATCGGTCGGCAAGTGGATGAAGGCCGCGAACAAAGAGCTGGCGAGTCCCGAGAGAAAAGACCGGTGCGCACGGCTCACAGCAAGCACGGCGTACCATCTCGTGGACCTGTTGAACGAGTGGAAGGAGGGGAAGTACAACACCAAGGGCGTAAATCCATCAAAGGCCTACAGTATCCAGTCCCAGCACAACTGCATCGAATGCCATGGTTCCAATGTTCCGTCTCCTCCTGTTGCAAAAAAATAAAGGAAGATCCCAATCCCCGGACGGGCGGATACCCGCCCGGGGTGCCTTCCAGCCGATGTCATCCTGCGAAAAAATCGGCATTTTGAAGCGACGAAAGCGACGGGAAATGATGGGGACCCCTGTTGTTCGCACTGCAACATGAAAAACCTTACTG
The DNA here is from genome assembly GCA_033854515.1 of Nitrospirota bacterium. Classification (GTDB taxonomy): domain Bacteria; phylum Nitrospirota; class UBA9217; order UBA9217; family UBA9217; genus JAWOJY01. The sequence continues at coordinate 20,608 of JAWOJY010000029.1, read as the reverse complement.
CGAAAAAACTCCACTCCTGATCTTCCATCGGCAGCTGCAATTTGCGCAGACGGACCGTTGAATATTTTCATACTATCGTTCACTTGACACAACGCAAGACCGCGATATACTCAAAAATGTTATAGGAAAGCATATAAAACGTGTCCGCCCTTACCGCCGAGGGGAGAATTCGGGCCGGTTTTTATCGCACCTAGATCGCCAACACGAACACGAGGGCGCCCGCAGCCGGAGCACTGAACATACACCTCGCGAGCTTCGACTCTTCGGCTTCTCCCCTGCCCTTGCCTTCGGCTGCCACGATCTCACGAAGGCTTTTCTCTCACGCACTGTCTCGATTCCGCCGTCTTCGTTTGTTCTCTTTAACTTCCCTTGAACGCCGCCATCGGCAGAGTTATATTTTAAACAGACTGAAGTTTTGGGCAATGAAGGTATTTAGTACATTCATGCATAAAGTCCGTCGATGCGCCAGCGTGAGTGCGCTTCTGCCCGTTGTTGTCCTGCCGCTTTTGTTCGAGCCCGCACTGGACGTTCAATGTCTTGCGGAAGAAACCGGGACAATGTTCGAAAAGAGCGACCTGGTTTCGCCCATTTTCGGCAGGGCCGAAAATTCCGATTCCAGCCTCGTGGACCCGTGGGGCATGGCCAGATCGTCTGACGGTCCTTGGTGGGTGGCGAACGGAGGCAGCGGCCGCGCAACGGTTTACAGCGGCGCTGGAGTCGCGCTGCCGGGCCTTGCACCGCTCGTCGTCACAATTCCGGTAAACCCCGGCGGCATTTATGATTACTCGACGCCGACTGGCGTTGTCTATAACGGGAGCAGCGCATTTGAACTCGCCCCTGAGGAGCCTGCACTGTACATATTCGTCACGAGCGACGGGACCATTGCCGGCTGGAACAGCGACGTGGACCGCTGGAACGCCGTTCTTGTCGTGGACAACTCGCCCTATGCGCTTTATACCGGCGTGACGATTGCAACGCTGCGCGGAAGGCCCCGACTCTACGTTGCCGATTTCGCAGAGGGAAGGGTTGAGGTTTACAATACGGATTTCGACGCCGTGACATCCGTTGCAGGCGCATTCACCGACAGCCTCATCCCGCCGGGTTTTTCCCCTTACAACGTGCAGAACATCGGAAACAGAATCTACGTGACCTACGCACAGCGCGCCGGAGATGGGAGGAACCCGCTCACGGGCGATGGCCTTGGGTACGTCGATGTCTTCGATACGGCAGGCCACCTTATGTTGCGGCTTCAGCCCGGATCATGGATGAACGCGCCCTGGGGAGTTACGCGCGCACCGGTGGACTTCGGAGATTTCAACAACGATGTGCTTGTAGGGAACTTCGGGAGCGGGCGGATCGCAGCGTTCGATCTCGGGACGGGAACGTTTAGGAAATATATTACGGACATGCGGGGAACGCCGATAACGGTCCCGGGGCTCCACGGGCTGGGCTTCGGAAACGACGGCCTCGCCGGCCCGGCGGCGACGCTCTATTTCACCGCAGGCGGTGACGACAGACAGCACGGACTGTTCGGCTCGATCACAGCGATCGGGCCTGCATCCCCGCAGGGCCGGGAAAAGCAGGAAAATTATTAATCCGATACCTTTTGACCCCTCTGTCCTCCGACGCATACCCTCACTTCTCTCATTTCATATTGGCCCATGATCTGAATCATAATGACCCGGATCATAGCGGAAAAAATCCTGCCGGGGGATAATTGAATCACAGACATTGCCGCTGAGCATTCAAAAATAAACTGGGTCTTATTGCGAGACCTTCGCAGACGACAAAAACATAAAAAGGAGGACATTATGGAACTGACCGCGCAAACAAAGATAGACGACCTGTTGACGGAATACCCGTTTCTCATCGATCATTTTACGGCCCGCTCGCAAAAATTCGTCCTGCTCAAAAATCCGGCCATAAGGAATACTGTGGGGAAGTCAGCTACCATGATGCAGGCGGCCTCGATCGGCGGAGTCGAACTAGAATCGCTCCTCGCCGGCATCGCTGCCGAGATCAAAGTCAAGACCGGACAGGAAGTTTTCGTGAAAAAGAACGAACCGGGCGCGCAGATCGAATCGTTAACGGACGACGACGCTCGTCAGGAGGTCCTTAAAGACATCATCAAAGACCTGCACGCGGGCGCCGACATGGCAGCGCTCAAGAAACGCTTCCACGATCTCATCAAGAACATCGACCCTTCGGAGATCGCGCGCATGGAGCAAGGCCTTATGGACGAAGGCATGCCCGGGGCCGAGGTGAGGCGACTCTGCGACGTGCACGTCGAAGTGTTCAAGGAGTCCCTCGCCAATCAGAAGGTACCGACAGCGCCACCCGGCCATCCCCTTCATACGTTTATGATGGAGAACAGAGCCGCAGAGGGGATCATCCACGAGCTCGGCCACGTGCTCGCGAAGACCGGCGACACGGCGGACAGGGAGTCCTTCAAGCGGCATCAGGCGCGACTTGCGGCTCTCGTCGACAGGCTCGCCGACATCAACCTCCACTTCCTCAGGAAGGAAAACCAGCTTTTTCCCGCCCTCGAGAGGCGCCACATCAGCGGCCCGTCACAGGTCATGTGGGTACTCCATGACGACATCCGCATCGCCCTCAAGGCCGCGCGGGCGGGGATCGCCGACATGCAGGTGCCGGATGTGTACAGCAGCATCAGGTATGCCGTGAAAAGCATGGCCGAGATGATCTACAAGGAAGAGCACATCCTTTTCCCCATGGCCGGAGAAATCCTGACCGACGAGGACTGGGGCGCCGTGAAAAAGGGTGAAGATGAGGTGGGCTACGCTTGGATCGCGCCCGAGAAAGGGTGGATGCCGTCAGGCTGGGGCGCCTCTCCCTCGAACAGGTGGACCTCGTCCTGAAGCACCTTCCCGTAGATATCTCGTTCGTCGACGAGCACGACGAGGTGCGATACTATTCGGCGACGAAAGAGCGCATCTTCCCGCGCAGTCCCGGAGTGATCGGGAGAAAAGTGCAGAACTGTCATCCACCGAAGAGTTACGCCATGGTGCAGAAAATCCTCGACGAGTTTCGCGCTGGCAGAAAGGACGCGGCGGACTTCTGGATCCAGATGCAGGGCCGGTTCATTCTTATCAGATACTTCGCGGTGCGCGATGACGAAGGACGCTATAAGGGGACCCTCGAGGTGAGCCAGGATGTTACGGACATTAAAAAGCTCGAAGGTCAGAAAAGACTGCTCGACTGGAATTAAAGATAAGACTTTTTCGTGTATCTGCAGAAATGATGTAACGAAATCATCTCGGATTGGCCATGGAAAAATTTGCAGCATGCACGTATGACCGGCCAACCGGATTTGAACGAATAAAAACCTCTCAAAAAACAGAAGGGCATCGAATACCGATGCCCTTCTGTTTTTTGATGTTTTTTCAATGTACAACTGCTTTTCCCACCTCACATCATCAACCGGACCCTCATGCCATCAATCGCAGACCCGCCTTAATGGGTGATGTTGGCTTCTCTCTCCTTGACAAATGCCTCCTTGCCGGCATCTATCGCGTTTGATAACGCGGCCTTGGTCTCGCCATAGAACTCCCTGCCCCGCTCATAAGTCGAGGCGGCCTTCTCCTTCGCGTTGGCGGCGAAGTCCTTGATCTGCTTTCTCATCTCCCGGCCCGGTTTTGGTGCGAGCAGAAGCGCCAGACCTGCTCCTACAACACCGCCTATCACGAAGGGAACCCATGTTGCTCCTTTCGTCTTTACAATGTTTTCTTCCTTCATGATCATCACTTCCCTTTCTCTTTTAGATTTTTCACCAGGGTGACAACCCCGGTTTTAACTCCTGCCTTTAAACCGGAGATATTTGCGCTGACAGCGGCCCCCATGCCCTCCTTGTAATATTCATACAGCGTTTTCACGCCTTTTTCCAGATCAACCACCGTGTCGGCTACGTATTTGATGTCTTCTGTCAAGGCGCTCACGTTGTCGGTGATTTTCCTGAGGTTTTCCAGAGCACCTCTTAACTCGATCAGCGCAGGATTCAGATTCTCTTCGGTTTTCCTGAGGAATTCCCGAAGAGCCGTGCTCGTGCGTCTTAAATTCGCAACATACGTAACAAAGAATGTCACGAAGACAACGAAAGCGGCGGCACCGATACTCAGGATTATTTCAGTCGTTGTCATATCTTGTCCTGCTCTCTTTTATAATTATAGTATATCACAACTCTTTTTTATCCATAGCATGCGCCGTCGAGAAGTTTCATAATAAAAATGCGTTAGGCGGCCGCGGCGCGATTCAAAGTTTCGATAGAACCAAAGTATGCTTGCAATTTTCATTGCGCCTTGACAGAGAAGTCAGACAAAGTCTTTTCCCCTAAATTCTCCGGAAACGTCTGGCAGAATGAGGAATATGCATGGCATCACGTCTTCGGACGGAACAGCTTGGACGCAAAACTCTTCCTGCATACCGGGTTGACTCGGCACAATAACATACGGAAGCGGGACTGCGGAACTTTGTCGCCGCAGAATATGGAAAGAACTATTCCGACGCTGCGGGACGGCGTCGCGTGGACACCGGCTGCCTCGGATTTTTCGGGCAACTTGAATGGAGTGGCCTACGGCAACGGAACTTCCGTTGCCGTAAATTATAAAGGGAGCGTTCTTATCGCCACAGAGTCACAAGTTAAGGTAAAGTACGAAGGCCTTGCCCGTGTCTTTCTCCACCACCTGCAGCCGCAGCTGTTTTGCCGACTTGGCCTCGCCGGGGAAAAACAGGAAACCGTAGGACAGACTCTTGGGTTCGAGCGCCTTCGCCTTCAAGGATTTCTGCTGCAGATCCTCGATAATGCGATGACGCGCTTCTTCTCCCTGGTTCTCAGCGGCGCTGGCTCCGCCGATCACGCCGCCACCCACGCCGCCTATTACTGCACCTTTGCCAACAGCTTCACCGACGTTCCCGCCCGACACGATGCCTACCGCCGCGCCGATCGCCGCGCCTGCAACGGCCCCGAGAAAGCCCGAATACGCCCCAGACTTGAAAATTTGTTTTGTCTGTGCGTACTTGGTCGCCCGCTCGTAGGCGATGTCCCTGGAAAGGATCGGCCAGAGATTTCCTTCCTTGTCTTCAAGAAACGTCTGGCCGACATTGATCTCGAGGGGGTGCGGGCCCTTGTTGTCGACTACGATTTCGACGGGCAGCATTCCCGCTCCGCGGATGTCAAAGCCGAAATTTTCCTGCGCCTCCTTGGCATCGACATATGCCTTTGCGCCGACAACAGCGCCTGCAGCTTCCTGGGCGTTCTGATACGCTTCAGGCATCTTGAACGGCAAAGGTTTTGCCACGTAGCTTGTGGCGCAGGACGATACAAGAGTAAGAGAGACGATCACGGACAGCGCTTGTAAAATTTTTCTTCTCATAAAAATTCCCTCCTATTGTCGTGCCGTAATGGAATACTTTTAAAAAGCACTTGACCGCGAGAATTATTGCGCTACCGCCCCGCTGTTAAAGACTTAAGTTAGCGCACGGATGACCGGGGCACGGCGGCGATCGAAAACTGTCTTGATCCGGTCTGTAGGCTTGTTCGCAGGCATCTGCACTCCGATGCCGTATTCAGAGACGATCATCTACTAAAATTATATCACCAAAGGATGCGAGCATGTATTTCTGGCGTTTTACACGTGGTCGATGTCCACTGCCCCTGTAACCTGAACAACGAATTATGAAAAAATTTCTCATACTTACTGCCGCCCCGGTTTGCCGGTGACGGCACTCGTTCTCTGCAAATGTAAAGGCGCGCTGCGCCCTTAAAGGACGTGAAATTTGCGTTACCTCGATTCGATAGGCTCTTGGCGAAGAGAAACGGGGAGGGGGTATCTTCCGCGGCGGGCCGGTAGAGGATTTTTTATCGTGTGGGCAGATCGGAGGAGGATGCGTCTTGCTCACCTTCCGGCACCCGAATCAATCGCGCCGTTCCTTGACGGCCCAGTTTATCTGGCGCAAGATGCCCCGCAGGATTTTGACCTCCCTGCGGTCCGGCCTGGACCTTCCGAAGAGCTGCCGCAGGGAAAACATGATCCGTTCAGGCTGCTCGGTTCCCAAGAACCCGATGCCCTGCAATATAACCTGCAAGTGCCTGTAGAACTCTTCGAGTTCTTCCGAAGGAGCCAACTCCCTTTCAGTACCGGAAAATTCGGCCCCGGCAGCAAGAAACAGCTCATAGGCCACGACCATGACGGCATGGGAGAGGTTAAGGGATGGGAAAGCGCGGGAGGACGATATCGAGATGATTTCGTTACAAAGGGCGAGTTCCTCGTTCTCCAGTCCGTTGACTTCATTGCCGAAGACGATGGCCGTCCTGTTCCGGCCGGCATGTGATATTATTTCCTCTGCCGAGTCACGGGGCGTGCGGACGTTTTTCCGCTGCTTTCCGAGGTGTCGTGATGTCCCGAAAACAAGGCTGTGGCCCGACAGGGCATCGGAGAGCGTGGAGAACCTCCCGGCACACTCAAGTATGGTGTCCGCTCCTGCGGCAAGCCTGACGGCATCGTTGTTCTCGTCCGCCGGAGGGCCGACGAGAACAAGCTTTGACAATCCCATGTTCATCATGCAGCGGGCAACGGCGCCGATGTTGGCGGGCGTTCTCGTATGCACGAGTACGATACTGATATTCTTGAGTGCAGTCTCTTGTACCATGGATGCTTCTCTGAATCATTGATGTGGAATAAAATCCTGAAACTTATCGAAGCTGACGGCAACTTTCTTTGTTCTTGTGTAATTAATTATAATACGTTATAGTATGAAAAGAAATCATGAAGACCTGCTATAGGTGCAAAAAAGAGCTCACGCTTGACTGGAAAGTCGGACGAAAGGATGAATGCCCTTTCTGCCGCGCCGACCTCCATTGCTGTCTTAATTGCAGGTTTTACGATCCTTCCGCTTCAAAGCAGTGCCGTGAGCCCGTGGCAGAATTCGTAAAAGTCAAGGACCGGGCAAATTTCTGCGATTACTTCATCTTCGCCGAATCACGGAGCGCCGGAACCGCCGCTTCGGAGGCCGAACGGGTGCGAAAGGCCTTTGACGAACTCTTTAAGAAGTAGCGGCTTGTTCTGCGGACACCTACATGTTAAAGTTCGATAAAAGAACGCTTGTCGGTCTTTCGGCATTCGGCCTTATCATCGGGGGCGTCGTCTATCTCCTGTTCCCGCTCGGCCTGTTCGAATTTTTTACAGACAGACACCGGTTGCTCGGTTTCATCAATGAGCACCGGGCGTACGCGGCGTTCATTTTCGTCGGCTTGCAGCTGCTGCAGGTGGTTGCCGCCCCTGTGCCGGGCGAGGTGACCGGTTTCGTCGGCGGGATTTTTTTCGGCCCGGTCTGGGGGGTCGTCTATTCCACACTCGGTCTCACCCTTGGGTCATGGCTCGCCTTTTTCCTTGCCCGCGTCGCGGGCAGGCCGCTCGTAGAAATGGTCGTGAAGCCCGAGACGATCACACGATACGACTACGTCATGAAACACAAGGGGATATTCCTCGCTTTTCTGATGTTCCTCATTCCGGGTTTTCCCAAGGATTTTCTCTGCTATCTGCTCGGACTGGGACACATGGGACAGGTGGAATTTCTTATCGTATCTACGGCCGGCAGGCTGCTCGGGACGACGCTACTCACAATAGGCGGCACCTTTTTCAGGGACGAGCGCTATGGAGCCTTCTTTACCCTCGTGGGAGTCAGTATCGCTATGATACTGCTTGCGATGATTTACCGCGATAATATCGAGCGATGGCTCAGAAGAATGCGGGTCTCACAACACCTCAAGTCACGGACAGAGCAGGAGAGCCTGGAAAAGAAGAAAGGTGTTGATGGTTCACAAAAGCCCGGCGGTTAAACTCCCCGCTTCGACTCGCTCCTTCGGTCACCCGGCACGCCCGCGGTTCTGACCTTGTAGCGCCTGACGATGATGTCACACACTTCCTGCGGATCATCCACGATGTGCATGAGGTCTATGTCCTCGGGGCTTATATTGCCCCTGTCCAGCACGGAATTTCTGAGCCAGTCGATCAAGCCCTGCCAATACTCCCTGCCGACCAATACCACGGGAAAGCTCCGGATCTTTTTCGTCTGGATGAGTGTCAGCGCCTCGAACAGCTCGTCCATGGTGCCGTAGCCGCCGGGAAAGATCACATAGGCAACCGCGTACTTGACGAACATGAGCTTGCGTACGAAGAAGTAGCGAAACTCCAGCCTCACGTCCTGGAACGAGTTCGCGGCCTGTTCCAGGGGCAGTTCAATGTTCAGGCCGACCGAAATGCCGGTCGCGTTTTGAGCGCCCTTGTTTGCGGCCTCCATGATGCCCGGACCGCCGCCCGAGATCACCGCGAATCCGCTTTTCGCGAGGCCTTCGGCAACCTTGAGGCACTTGTTGTAATAGAGCGAACCCGGCTCGAGCCGGGCGCTGCCGAATATGGTGACGGCCGGTCCGATGCCGTTGAGCGCCTCGAAGCCTTCCACGAGTTCGGCCATGATCCTGAATACACGCCAGGTATCAGACTTGGAGAGATCTTCCATATTTTTACTTTTTCCTTCCTCCTTTAATAGACGCGGGATATACGTACAATGCTTGATTGGAAGTCCGGTAGCGTACATCGCACAGCACTGTTTGATCGATCCTCATCATGTATCCGCATACGACCGAAAATCCGGATCTATCGCTCCGCATATTCCTCACGGTAGATTTGAAGGAATGCGGTCAAAAGCGTGACAACCAGCGGTCCGAACAGGATGCCCAGAATCCCGTAGGTCTGAATGCCGCCGAGTATTCCAAGAAACAGAAAAAACGTGGGAAGCTTCGCTTTCCTTCCGATGAGAAGGGGCCTGAGAAAATTGTCGGGAAGGCTCACGAGCACCACACCCCAGATCAACAGCAGGATGGCCCTGGTTGTTGAGCCGGTGAAGAAAAGATAGAGGGCGCCGGGGACCCAGATGAGCGCAGAGCCACCGACGGGGAGCAACGAGGCGATACACGTCAGGAATCCCCAGAAGACCGGAAAGGGAACGCCCACAATGAAAAATCCCAGGCCGGTCATGATGCCCTGAAACAGGGCCACGAGAAAGAGTCCGTTTATGACTGCGGAAAAGGTATTGACAAGCTTTTCCATGACGGGTTTCTTCTGTCCTTCGGGAAAAGGCAGAATGGCCACGAGCTCGACTGTGTATTTTTTCCCGTCACGGAAGAAAAAGAATATGACGAAGAGCATGATGAACAGGTCCAGTATCGCCAAGAGGATGTTCTTCAGCAAGGCGCCGAGTTGGCCGGCTACGGCGGTTGAAAGGTCGCTCAGGCCTTTGATGATGCGGGACTTGACGTCCAGCTCGGCCAGAAAAGGGTAGGAAAGCATATAGCCCATTGTCGACGTCTTGACGCGGTTCCACAGCTCCGTCAGGCGGCCTGACTGAACGAAGTCTGCCGCCGCCGTGTATAAATCCGCTGCCTGCGCCGTAAGGAGCATGAACAAAAGGACGGCGGGACCGATCACGAGGACGAGGGTAAACAGTGTCATCAGTCCCGCGGCCAGGTTTTCCTTGCCCTTGACGCATATTCGCAGTTTCTCATACAGCGGGTATAAAACGATCACGACGACGGCGGCCCAGATGATGGAGGTCACAAAGGGCGTCACGAGGCGCGCCGCCTGGTAGAGTAAAAATATGAAAATTGCAAAAAAAGCTGCAACGATGATCCGCTCGCGGTTCAAAAAAGACGGTGAGGGACGGTTGTTCACGCTCACTCCTTTGCCTCGGCTTGCCGGAAGGCGGCCATGTTCGACGCAAGCTTGACCGCCTCGATCAGGCTGGACGGATCGGCGCAGCCTTTGCCGGCAATGTCATAGGCCGTCCCGTGGTCGACCGAGGTGCGTATGATCGGAAGGCCCACCGTGATGTTGACGGCGTTTCCAAACGCAAGCATCTTGAGCGGCCCGAGGCCCTGGTCGTGGTACATGGCCACCACGATGTCGAAGTAATTGTTTCGCGTCTTGTAGAACAGCGTGTCGGCGGGCAGGGGATCGCTCGCGTTGATGCCCTCGGTCCGCGCCTGAAGCACGGCGGGAAGGATCTCATCCCACTCCTCAGAGCCGAAAAGCTTTCCCTCCCCGGCGTGGGGGTTCAATGCCGCGACACCGATGCGCGGTTTTTCGATGCCGAAATACTTCATGGCCTTGTGCGCGAGGCGCAGGGTTTTCAAGACGTTCGCCTTCCTGATCTGGTGGGCCACGTCTTTCAGCGCTACGTGAATGGTCACAAGTATGATCCGCAGCCCGCCGCCCGCGAACATCATGCCGTACTCTTTCGCGCCGGTAAGCTCAGCCAGCAGCTCCGTGTGGCCGCCATAATGAAACCCCGCGGCGTTCATCATCTCCTTATTGATCGGTGCCGTGACGATCGCGTCGGCTTCTCCCTTCATCGCGAGGTCAGCCGCTGTCCTGATGTAGTCCACAACTGCCCTGCCAGACGCCATATCCGGCGAGCCCCAACGGTGCCTGGAAAGGTCGACGTTGTTCAGGTCGAGGACATCGATTTTTCCGGACGCGGGGTCTGCCGCGCTCAGGGCGCTGATGCCGCGGACCGTGACGGAAAGACGCATCTCCTCGATGACCTTCCTCACTACTCCGGTATCGCCGATGACCACGGGCCTGCAGAGCGGGAAGATCTCGCCGCTGTCGACCACCTTGGCGATGATCTCGGGCCCGATCCCGGCCGGGTCGCCCATGGTTATAGCAATGAGAGGCTTCTGGCCCACGTGTCGCCCTCTAGTCTTCTTTCCGACCGTATCAGGTACAGCCCGGCATGGCCCGCCTTCTGCGGGGATGCCGGCACGCTGAGGACCTCGACTTCCACAACCCGCGATCCGAAGGTGAGCGTGATGATGTCGCCCTGTTTGACTTCCTTGGCAGGCCGCGCCCCGCGTCCGTTTAAGAACACCCTGCCCGCTTCACACATCTCCCTGGCCACGGCACGCCGTTTCACGAGCCTGCTTTCCTTGAGGAACAAGTCGATACGCACGGTCAAATTATATCGTAAAAAGAAAGGGCTGACAATCGAAAATCACGCAGTCGCCGGCAGAAGAGAATGTGAATGAAACAAAAGATGTCATGACAAGACGTGAGCATTCAGAAGTTTTTCCGTCTCTAAAATGATTTTTTTATAACGGCTTATAATGTGCGCCTTCGCCTGCTCGATATAGCGACGCAGTCCCGGGGAAAGGGTCCGGGGAAGTTCCTCTTCGTCGAGGACATGGACGTTCTGCGCGGCATCGATGAGAATATCGACGACCAGATCACGCCAGACGAATTCAGTCGGGGTGAGTGATATGCGGTCGGCAACGTTGAAGTAATAGAGTGCGCGGTTCCGGCGGTTCAGGTTCCACATATATAACGTGTAAGGCCTGCCGACCCAGTACAGCCCATATGTAATGTCGCCCGGATAAAGCGTGATGCCATCCACCCGATATTGCCGGTCGATAGTATATTTCAGTACGCCGAAGCTGTCATTGACAAACATCAATTCACACTCGTAGCGTTGAATTTCGCCGGACAGCAAGAGCTTCTTTTCAGCGCAGGACGGCATGTTTCGTGTCAGTGACAGTCTATGACCTCGAGGCAGTGAGCAACGGTAAAACAAGGCTCTATGGGGTCGTCAATTTTGGATCTTGCCGATTGCTGTTTCGATCCTCTTAATCGTTTTATCTTTTCCCATGACCTCGATCACTTCGTAAATGCCAGGGCTGACCGTACCGCCCGTGAGCGCCACACGCACGGGCTGGGCGATTTTGCCGAGTTTTATTCCTTTTTCGGCGACAAGCCCGTTGAACACTTTCTCGATCTCAGCGTGAGTGAAGGGCTTTGCAGCCTTGAGCCGCTCCACCAGCAACAGAAGCAGGGGGACCGCGTCGGAGGTGAGGTGCTTGGCTCTGGCCTTCTCATCCACGTGGATATCTTCGGCCACGAACGGGATGGCCGAGTTCTTCATCTCCACGAGCGTGTGACTGCGTTCCGTGAGTATGCACACCAGCCTCTTCATCCATTCGCGGTCGGGCCGCGCTTCCGCCGGGATGATGCCGTCTTTTTTCAGAAGTTCGAGCAGGAGGTCGGCAAGTCTGCCGGGCTCCGCCTGCTGTATGTAGTGGTGGTTCAGCCACAGGAGCTTCTCGGGGTTGAACACGGACGGCGCTTTGCCCACGTTCTCAAGGGAAAATTTATCGATGAGCTCCTGTTTCGAAAAGATCTCCTGGTCTCCGGATGACCAGCCGAGACGGGCGAGGTAGTTCACAAGCGCCTCAGGCAGGTAGCCGAGGTCCTTGTACTCCGTGACCGCCGTGGCGCCGTGACGCTTCGAGAGTTTGGTCTTGTCCGGGCCGAGGATCATGGGCAGGTGGGCGAACTCCGGCGGCTCATAACCAAGGGCCTGGTAGAGCTGAATCTGGCGCGGCGTGTTGTTCAGATGGTCATCGCCGCGGATCACGTGGGTGATCTTCATGGTCACGTCGTCCACCACGACTGCAAAATTGTAGGTCGGGAAGCCGTCGGAGCGCATGATGATCAGATCATCGAGCTGCTGGTTTTCAAAGGTGACGGCGCCGCGGATCAGGTCACGCACGATGGTCTGGCCCTCGTCGGACGAGAGAAATCGAACGGCCGGCGTTCTTCCCGGCACCGGAGCTTTCAGCAGACGGCATTTGCGGTCGTACTTCGGAGGTCTCCCGGCCGCAAGGGCCTCCTTTCTCCGGGCTTCGAGCTCCTCGGGCGTGCAGTAGCAGTAGTAGGCCTTGCCCTGCCCGAGCAGCTTGTCCACATGCTCACGGTAGATGGCCATGCGCTCGGTCTGGCGGAACGGTCCCTCGTCCCAGTCGAGGCCGAGCCACTTCATGCCGTCGAGGATGATCTGAATAGATTCGTCGGTAGAGCGGGTCCGGTCGGTGTCCTCGATCCTCAGGATGAATTTCCCGCCGTGGCGGCGGGCGAACAGCCAGTTAAAGAGGGCGGTCCGCACACCGCCTATATGAAGCGCTCCCGTTGGACTCGGCGCAAAACGAACTCTGACTTCACTCATACTTAGCATGACTCCTTCTTCACCATGACATGTCCGAGCCGGAGGAAAAACGACTCTTAATTATACATGAGATTCCAATGGAATCAACTGGAAAGATGCGCTGTAACTCTCCCCCTGGCGCACACCGGCAGCCCCTTCGCTTTACTATACAGCGGCCCGAGGTACGGAGCAGCCGGCGTGAAACTGCCGTATGGAACATATCCATTTTTGACCAGCGCTGGGATGAAAATAAAATAGGGGGCGGATGGGCGCCCCCTGAGATGATGAACGGTACTGCAAACTTAGAAACCGAACGGCTTTGCGTAGAGGAGGATCAGGACCACGACGAGGGTGTAGATCGCCAGCGACTCGATCAGCGCGAGACCCACAATCATGGTGGTCATAATTTTACCGGAAGCTTCGGGATTCCGGGCGATACCTTCAACGGCCCTTCCGATGCCGAGACCCATGCCGATACCGGTACCGAATGCCGCAATCCCGATTCCGAGTGCCGATGCAAGCGCTACGGTCGCATAAAACGACAACTTCGACGCCTCAGGCGCCGCTGCAGCAGCGGCCTCCTGCGCAAACGCGGCGGATGCCATCAGCAGCAGGCCGAAAATCATAATCATAAAGACAACGGTTTTCTTCATTCGTTCGCCTCCTTTCTTAAAGAGTGAAAACCTGACCGGAATAGTGCCGGGTTACTACCTCCCGGGGACTCCCTCCATAGGGAAGGAACTTCGGTTCCCGGGGTAAAATGCTTAGTGATGTTCGCTTCCGTGGGCCTCTTCCATGGCGCCGGACAGATACAGCATGGTGAGCAGCGTGAACACGCCAGCCTGCACGAAGGCGACCAGAACGCCCAGTCCCAGGATGGGCACAGGCGCGATAAAGGGCGCAAGCAGGGCTAGTACGAGGAGAAGCTTGTGCTTGGCGATCATGTTGCCGAAGAGACGGAAACTGAGCGACAGGACCCTCGCAAAATGGCTGATGACTTCAATGGGGAACATGAGCGGCGCAAGCATGGGCATGGGCCCCATGAAATGCTTGATGTACGCAAACTTATGTTTTGTCAGACCGATGTAGTGTGTTGCAAAGAAGGCCACCAGGGCGAGCGACAACGTGGTATTGAGATTCGCCGTAGGTGAGTCGAAACCAGGGATAAGACCCAGAATGTTACATGTGAGAATGTAGAGGAACAGAGAGCCAATCAGGGGAAAATATCGCCTCCCTTCAGGCCCCATGATTTCCTCTATGAAGTTGCCCAAGCCGTCTACCACGACCTCAAAAAAATTCTGCAGCCCCATCGGTGCAGCGTTTCTTTTCAGCGTAAAACGGAGAGCGAGCGAAAGTCCGATGAGAATAACCATTACGAACCACGTGTAGGTTACATGTTCCGGCATGCCCGGGATGTGCAGAAGTAACGGACTATCTTTCATAATAACACCTCGTATGGCTTTTAAGATACGGTGAAAAATTTACAGTAACACACCTGTTTTGTCAAGGGAAAACAGGCAAAATGGCTCATAAAATTTCCTAATGAATATATATTGATTTACTAATAAAATGATGAATCCGCCCATTGTTGAAAATGAATGGGGAAAGGGTCTTTTGAGTGCTATAAAGGGCTCATGGCTGCTTCGGAGAACTGTATTTCGCGGCAGTCCGTTCCGCTTCGAGGGCGTTCGCCTCGTCTCCTGCGGACCGGTAGGCCGTCGCGAGGTGAGCATAAGCTTCGGCGAGAAATGCCGGCTGATCTTTCGGCAGCAGCTCTACCGCCTGTTTGAGCGCGGCGACGGATTCGCCGGTCCGGCCCTGGGCGAGGAAGATCATTCCCTGAGTGTCAAGATAATAGGGGCGATGATCGGGGACGAGCGCCAAGGCCTTTTGGATCATGGCCGCGGCTTTATCGAGGTCCTTCTTCTGCGCAAGATATACCCAGCACAGGTTGTTGTAGGTATCGCCGTTCTCGGGCTGGAGCTTGAGGGCCTTTTCGTAGGCAGACTCGGCTTCATGATAATCCTTGAGGCGGTACGACAGGTCGCCCAGAAGAAGGAGAGAGGGGACGTGCTTCCGGTCCTTCTTGAGCGCCTCCCGGTACTGCCGGGTGGCCAAGTCGAATTTCCCCTGCGACTCGTATATGCGGCCGAGGTTGTCGTGCTCCTCGGGAGCGAGTGGATCGTGGAGGAAGACGATCTTCGGCAGGGAGCATCCGGATGACGTCACGAGAAACGACAGAATGACCATGAATGAAAAAATGTTTCTTAACATCGGGAGAGGTCCCATAAACAGCTGTTCCACTGAAAGCGGTCCTTTTGCCGCAAAGTTCATGACCGCGAGCACGGTCTTTCGTGAGGAGCGGCACGCCGCATTTTTTCGCGGCTTTCCCCGAGTGCCCGGCGAAACGCTTTTATCAGGGTTGTCCTGGTTTCGCCACAAGCATCCAGTTGCCGCCCCGGCCCCATTCCTTTACGAACGCATTATACCCGATCACGTTGTTTGCCTTCAAACCGTCATGAGCGATGATCACGGAGTTCACGTCGTCGAAGCCGATCACCGTGACGTAGTGCGGCTCACGGTAGGGACCGAAACCCAGATCGAGCAGGCATATGACCGGCACGCCCCTGCGAATCTGCCCCTTGAGCTCTTCGAGTGTCCCGGAGGAAGATTCCGTCTCAAATCCTGCATTGCGAAGGTACGTTTCCATGTCCATCGGCAGCGTTCCGCGGAGTTCGGGAAGATAAACCTTGGCGGTGATCTGCTCCAGGGTCGCGGGACGGCTCCAGAACGCGAGGACGCCCGCCAGCGCCGCCGGGCCGCAGGTGGATTCGTTCTGCCGATAAAAAGGGACGCCTTCGATATAGTGGCCCCGCTTTTCCATGCCGGGCCGCAGCGCCGTGAAGTCCCGGCCCGCGCATCCCGTGAAAGACGACGCCCCAAACACGAAAACTATTATGAACAAATAAGAGCCGCGCATATATCCTCTCATGTGCGCGGCCCGTGGTGTGCTCCGTACCATCTTTATTTACCACGCACCTCTACGCGGCCTTGAAGCAGGTAAATAAGCACGACGACGAGGAGCGCTATGATTATGAGACCGACGAGCACGTCGACCGCGTCACCACCGGCCTGGATCGAGTCCGTGTGCGTCGCAAGCTGATGTATCTGTTCGTCCGAAAGTTTGTCCACCCGCGCCATGGTCTCCTCCGGGGAGAGTCCGTAGTCCATAAGCTTCTGCTGGACTATCCTGGACTCGAGCGCTGCCTGGATCTTGGCCATATCTGCTGCGCGGCCCGCAGACACCGACGGCGAAGCAGACTCATCCTGATGGGGCGCGGCCGGGACAAACATCGCATCGGCCTGCCCGGCAAAGGCCGAGATCGCGAGGAGTGCTGCGGCGAGGTACACAGCGAGTGGTTTTGCGTAGAAAGCTCTGAGCATAGATTTCATAATGATGGTCACCTCCGGTGTTCCTTCAGACGTTTTCTATCTCCTGATAATGATGCTGTGACCCGTGGCCTCGAGAACCACGACCACGATGATCGCGACCAGCAAGAGGAATATCAGCGCATCGCCGACATCTGCGCCAGCCTGGAGCGAGTCGAGACGAGTCGCAAATTGGTGGATCTGATCATCGGAGAGCTTGTTAATCCGCGCCACGGCCTCTTCCGATGAGAGCCCGTAGTCCATGAGCCGCTGCTTGACCACGGCAGACTCGAGCGTTTTCTGGATTGTTGCCATGTCGGCCTGCCGTGCAGAAGCAGCCTGGCCCGAGGGGATGAACATGGCCCAGCCTTGGGCGGGGAGGGAGATGAGAAGCATCGTGAATACCAGGTAGAGAGAAAGAAGTTTGTAAAAAGGTTTTTTCCGCATCAGATACGCCTCCTTCCTTTATGGTGAGAAAAGTGTCAGAATACAGCTCCTATCGACTGCAGATGCATAAAGATCCGCTTTTCAATGCCGGCAAGAGATTAACCTTCTCTTTCCTCATTTAATATCTATCTTAGCATAACATCGATGCCCTAGCGGGCTCAGGTAATCTCATAAAAAATGTCGTAATTCGATCATGAGAACGCCCTCATTCCAGAAATATTGATTGGATTTTGCTGTTGACAGAAGGGCTCAGCAAGACCGTTAGACGGTCATGATTTCTTTTTCTTTGTGCGCCAGTATGTCGTCGATCTTTTTGATATAGCTGTCGGTGATCTTCTGGATTTCATCCTGCAGTTTCTTGACCTCGTCCTCTGAAATGTGGGTGTTTTTGTCCTTGCTCTTTTTTTTGATATCGTCGTTCACGTCACGGCGAATATTTCTGACGGACACGCGGGCGTCCTCGGCGAGCTTTTTCGCATGCTTGACTATCTGCTGCCTGCGCTCTTCGGTAAGCGGCGGGATGTTGAGGCGGATCACCTTGCCGTCGTTCGTCGGCGTCAACCCGACGTCAGACTTCAAAATGGCTTTTTCGATCTCGCCGAGCATTTTCGCTTCCCAGGGCTGGATGATGATCTGGCGCGGATCGGGAACGGACAGGTTCGCCACCTGATTGAGCGGTGACGGGGTCCCGTAATAATCAACGCTAATGCCGTCGAGCATCCCCAGGGAGGCCCGTCCGGTACGAAGGGTGGCGAATTCCTTCTTAAGTGCATCAAGGACCCTGTTCATCTTCTCTTCGGCCTTTTTTCTCTGTTCGCTAGGCATTGTCCCTCCCGGTCACGATCGTCCCCACCTGTTCTCCCGCCACGATCCTCTTGATGTTGCCCTGAGCGTTGAGATTGAACACGATGATGGGCAGGTTATTGTCCATGCACAGGGATATGGCCGTGGCATCCATTACGCGAAGATCCTTCTGGAGCACCTCGATATACGTCAGACGGTCGTATTTCACGGCCTTCGGGTCTTTCACCGGGTCCGCGCTGTAGACGCCGTCCACCTTGGTGGCCTTCATGATCACCTCGGCACCGATCTCCATCGCCCGGAGAGCGGCGGCTGTATCGGTAGTGAAGTAGGGATTGCCGGTGCCCGCGCCGAAGATCACCACCCGCTTTTTCTCGAGGTGACGGACGGCCCGCCTCCTGATGTACGGCTCGGCGAGCTCGCGCATCTCGATTGCGGTCTGCACACGGGTGTGCACGCCCTTGTTCTCGAGAGCGTTCTGGAGCGCGAGGGAATTGAGCACTGTCGCGAGCATGCCCATGTAATCGGCGCTCGCTCGCTCCATGCCGCTTGCCGACGCGGCAAGCCCGCGGAAGATGTTGCCGCCGCCGATCACGATGGCGATTTCAACGCCGAGTTCGTGAACGTCCTTGACCTCGGACGCGATCTTGTCGAGCACGGTCAGATCGATGCCGTACTTCTGCTCTCCCATCAGGGCCTCGCCCGAGAGCTTGAGCATTATGCGTTTGTATTTCGGCCGCGTCATGTTATTTGAGCTGGGCCGCGACTTCTTCGGCAAAGCTCGCCTTCTTTTTCTCGATGCCTTCGCCGAGCTGGTACCGCACGAAGCGATTGATAAAGGCGTTTTTGAGGACGTTTTTGATCTTGAGCTTACCTTCCGAGTCCTTGATGTAGACCTGTTCCAGAAGGCAGGTATCACCGTAGAACTTCTCGAGCTTGCCCTCTACGATTTTGGCGATCACATTGGTCGGTTTGCCAGATTCTTTAGCCTGGGCCTCGTAGATGGACCGCTCCCGCTCTCGGGCCTCGGCGGGAACGGCCTCCCGGGAGAGATAGAGAGGATTTGCTGCAGCGATATGCATGGCGATGTCCTTGCCGAGCTGCTCATCGCCGCCTGCATAGTCCACCATGACGCCGATGCGGGCGCCGTGCAGATAGATCGCGAGACGGCCGTCGGTCTCGTAGCGCACAAAGCGGCGGACCGCAATGTTCTCGCCGATCTTCTGGACGAGCGCCTGGCGCTTCGCTTCCACGCTCTCGCCGCCGATCTTCAGCTGCGAAAGCGCCGCGACGTCCGCGGGGTTCTGGCCGGCGACGGTCTCGGCCAGCCCTTTCGCGAACTTCTGGAATTCCTCGTTTTTGGCGACAAAGTCGGTCTCGCTGTTCACCTCGATCAGAGCACCGACCTTTCCACCCGCCTGCACGGCGGCTGCGATCATTCCTTCAGAGGCCACGCGGTCGGCCTTCTTCGCCGCTGCGGACAGTCCCTTCTTTCTCAGAATATCAACGGCCTTTTCAAAGTCACCGCCTGCCTCCTCCAGCGCTTTCTTCGCTTCCATCATGCCGACGCCGGTCTTCTCTCTCAAGTCCTTCACTGCGCTTGCAGAAATTGTTGCCATGGTATGGAAAACCCCTTTCTCTCACCCGCGCATCCAGTATGCGCGGCTGTACGTGCTGGATATCGGTTTATTATCTTTTTTTGAAATTGCCTTCTACCGCGTCCTCGTCAACTTCGGGTTCATCTTCAATCGGAGCAGCCTCGGTCGAGCCGGTCTCCGCCGCAGGAGCGTCGCCAGCCGCCGGAGCTGCTGCAAGTGCTGCAGCCTCGGCCTCCTTGGTAATTGCCTGTCTGCCCTCGATGACGGCATCGGCGATCTTTGAAGCCATGAGACGAATGGCGCGGATAGCATCATCATTGCCGGGAATGACGTAATCTATGTTGTCGGGATCGCAGTTAGTGTCAACTACGGCGACGACGGGGATGCCAAGTTTGTTCGCCTCGTGCACTGCAATGGCCTCTTTCCGGGGATCGATGATGAAGATCATGGACGGCGGCTCCGCCATGGTCTTGATGCCGGAGAGACTTTTCTCGAGCTTCATCCGTTCTTTTTCAAGAGCAGCCACCTCTTTTTTGGTCAGTTTGTCATAGGTGCCGTCTTCCTTCATTTTTTCAATTTTCCTAAGCCGGTCGATGCTCTTCTTGATGGTCGTGTAATTGGTAAGCATGCCGCCGAGCCAGCGGTGGGATACATAATACATGCCGCACCGTTTCGCTTCTTCCATGATAGCATCCTGCGCCTGCTTTTTTGTGCCGACGAAGAGAATATCCTTTCCATGGGCAGCGGTTTCGCGGACAAAATCATAGGCTTCTTTGAACAGCTTGAGCGTCTTCTGGAGATCGATGATATAGATTCCGTTTCGTTCTCCGAAGATGTACTTCTTCATCTTGGGGTTCCATCGCTTGGCCTGATGGCCGAAATGCACTCCTGCTTCCAGCAACTCCTTCATGGTGATCGTAGACATTGTACTTCCTCCTTTGGTTTTACCTCCGCGCCGATCTTTCCCGGGCAGGTCCCGGCAACAAACAAGGACACCGTGCCTCGAGTCCCGGCGCGTGTGTAGTTAAAATATGCTCTCAAAAGGGCAGCCCATAAATTACCATAGCTTATGGCCGATTTGCAAGAAAAAAACAACAGGAAAAACCTGCCGGATAGCGCCAAAGGCGGTGAGCCTGGACAAAAATAAAGTATGAAATTTTTGCATTCTTAAAAATTTGCTCTTTCTATTCTCATCTCTGCAAAAGGTTGGAGCGCAAGGATATTCGTAAAATCAACAGGTTGCCATCTGGCACGGGAGATGCAATTTATCAGGCAGAGAAGGA
>JAWOJY010000028.1:0-10617 GCA_033854515.1 Nitrospirota bacterium | reverse complement strand
TAATGGTCGATGGCCTTGCTGAACTCTCTTTTTCTGTCAAAGGCGATGCCTATCAGGTTGTGGGTTTCCCAGAGACGGTCGTTTATGTTCAATGCTTTCGTGAAATACTCGATGGCCTTATCGCTGTTTCCTTCGAGCAGATAGGCCCTTCCCATACCCTCGTGGGCAAGAGCGTTCTTGGGGTCTTTCTTTATTATTTTCTCAAATTCCTCCCGGGCTTCGTCCGTCATTCCCTTGAGTAAAAACAACCTTCCGGTCTTATATGATGCCGAGAGCCTTCCAGGCTCCAGTTGGAGCGCCCTTGAGTAATTGACGAAGGCAGTGGTGATGTCGCCCCTCTGGAGGTTGATGTCCCCGAGACGTTCGTAATCTTCTGCCTTGTCCAGCGTGTTCTCGACCACTTTGCCTTCTGTGGTCACAAGCCTGCGTTCGACGGGTAGCCTGTATTTTTCCGCCGTTGCAATGGCCGCTGTATTACTCGTCGCACATCCGGAAGCCATGAGCGCTGCCCCAGCCCATGCAAGAAGAACATTGCTGATCGTCCGCTTCATCCCAGCACTCCCCCTTTCATCATTCTGAAGAATCGTATAACACCCGGCGCCACGAGAGTTACAACAAGAGCAGGCAGGATGAAAAAGACCAGAGGAAAGAGGATCTTAACCGGGATCTTGGCGGCCATCTCCTCAGCCCTCAGGAACCGCTTTGTTCTCATCGAATCGGAATGCACCCTCAGGGCCTGCGCCACCCTGGTGCCGAATTTGTCCGTCTGGATCAGCAGGGTCGTGAGACTCGCCACATCTTCGAGGTCCGTCCTCATGGCGAGATTGCGCAAAGCATCGGCCCGGGGTTTGCCTGCCCGGAGTTCAAGACTCAACAGCTTGAACTCATCGCTCAACTCCTTATTTTTAATGGCCATCTCATCGCCCACGCGCTTGATTGCCGCATCGAGCCCCATCCCGGCCTCGACGCATACGACCATGAGGTCCAATGCGTCGGGGAAGCCTTCGAATATCTTCCTTTTCTTCTGCTTTATCTTAAGGTGAATATAGTAATCGGGAAGATAAAAGCCCGCAAGGGCAGCACACCCGATGAGCGACACAAATTGCTGGGCCGGAAGGGTTTTCAGGACCGCTAATTTCAGAACTATGGCGAGAGCCGTCAGCAAGAGAGCCAGGAAGGCCTTTGCTCCGTAATAGATGAAGAGATCGTCCTCTCCATGGAATCCAGCGTGTAAGAACCTAGTCCTGATTTTTGTAACGTTTTTTTCATTTTTTGGTTTTAACGTCTCACCGAACCTGCTTACAGAACGAAAGAGATACGCCATCACTCGGTGGTCGCTTTCGTTCTGTTCGGGCGTTGCTTCTTTCCTGATCCTTTCTATGATGCCTTTTTTCTTTTTAATGAGGTCCGAATAATAGAACACAAGCAGGCTGACAAGCACGACCAGAACAAAAATCGAGCCTGCTATCAATAGAATACTGTCCATTTTAACCCCTCCTTGTACCTATACTTTTATGGAGACCACTTTTTTGATGACAAGGCTGCCGAAGCCCATCATGGTGAGAGAGATAATGATGATGACCGGCCCGAGGGGGTCAGAGAAAAGCACCTTTATGTAATCGGGACTGGTCACGAAGAAGGCACCCACGATGGCAAAGGGCATTGCCAGAAGTACCTTTGCCGACATCCTGCCCTCGGCCGTGAGGACCTGCACGCGGCTCTGGAATTTGAAGCGCTCCCGTATCAGCCGGCTCAGATTCTCGAGTATCTCGGCAAGGTTTCCCCCTGTCTCACGCTGTACGATCACGGCGACGACAAAGAATTTAAGATCTTCGTTTTCGATCCGCTGCGTCAGGTTCATGAGGGCCTCGGGCACATCGACCCCGAAATTGATCTCATCGAGTGCCTGCTTGAATTCGGTGCCCACCGGGTCCCCGAATTCCTCGGCCACCAATCTCAACCCGCCCGTAAAGGCATGGCCCGCCTTGAGGGCGCGCGCTACAAGTTCCAGGGCTTCAGGCAGCTGCCGTGCGAATTTCTCCATCCGTTTCCTTCGCTTGTTGACGAGGTAGAAGAAGGGGGTTGTTGCCAGCAGGATCGACGGAAGCACCATGCCGATGACGTTAATTCTCATAATTTTTGCAAACAGGAGCCCGCCAAAGAAGAAGGTCCCGGAAAGGATCAGATAGAATCCGAGCGGACGAGGCGCTCTGGCCTCGGTGCGCAGCCGCTCAAGCCGGGTGACGAAGCGTACTTCCCGAAGTTTCCTGTTCAGCCAAGGAATTTCGCTCAGGATCTTTTTCTTGAGGATGTCGATCGGCTCATGCCCATGTCTTGCGAGTGAGAAAAATTTCAGCCGTTTCTCCACCTGCCGCTGCTCCGGCTTGGATATTTTTTTATAGAAGATGTTCCCTGCGTAAGCCAGAAGCAGTGTCAATAGGAATACGCTTATTCCGATCAGTAGTTCCATTTTCATGTCCTCTCTCAGATATCCATTATATTGTTTTCGTCAAAGAGTTCGAAGGGCACCGGGATGTTCATTACTTTGAACTTCTCGATGAACTTGGGCATCACACCGCTGGCGACGAACCTTCCTCTTACCAAGCCCTTGTCGTCGATGCCGGTCTGTCTGAAAGCGAATATCTCCTGCATCGTCACCACCGAACCCTCCATGCCCGTTATCTCGTGGACGCTCACGACCTTGCGTGTGCCGTCCACGAGACGAGCCACCTGGATGAGGACGTTGATGGCTGAGCTTATGTATTTGCGTATCGCCTCGTTCGGAATATTGAGGCCTGCCATGGAAACGATCGTCTCGAGGCGCATAAGAGCGTCGCGCGGTGAATTCGCGTGGAGGGTGGTCAGGGACCCGTCGTGGCCGGTGTTCATGGCCTGCAGCATGTCCACGGCCTCATGGCTGCGCACTTCGCCCACGATGATCCTGTCCGGCCGCATCCGGAGGCTGTTCCGAACGAGATCGCGGGCAATGACCTCGCCCCGGCCCTCAATGTTCGGGGGCCTTGTTTCGAGTCGCACGACATGCTCCTGCTTCAGCTGCAGTTCCGCCGAGTCTTCGATCGTGACGATGCGCTCGTCGGCCGGAATGAATCGGGACAGGACATTGAGGAACGTCGTCTTGCCCGTTCCGGTGCCTCCCGATATCAGGACGTTCAATTTCGCCCGCACAACTCCCTTCAGCAAGGCGCCGAGCTCGGGGGTGAGGGTCCTCAGACCGATCAGGTCTTCGAGTTCGAGGGGGTCCACGGAAAAACGCCGTATCGATAGCATCGGTCCGTCCAGGGCCAGGGGCGGTATGATGGCGTTCACGCGCGAGCCGTCGGCGAGCCGGGCATCCACCATGGGGCTCGATTCATCGATCCTTCGTCCCACCGCCGATACGATCTTGTCGATGATCCTCCTCAGGTGCGCGTCGTCCTTGAACCGGGCTTCGGTCTTCTCAAGTTTGCCGTACCGTTCGATGTATATCTGCCGGTACGTGTTGACGAGGACATCCGATATGGTCGGATCATGCAGGAACGGCTCGATGGGGCCCAGGCCCATCACTTCGTTCTCGATGTCCTTCAGGAGCTTTTCGCGTTCCTGGAAATTAAGAGGCATGGTGATGGTTTGCTCCGAGAGCACCCGCTCTGCGAGCCGCCGTATCTCCTGTCTGAGCTGGTTCTTTTCGACGGTATCGAGAAGCTTAAGATCGATGATGTCCAGCAGCTTGTTCTGGACCGCGATCTTCAACTCCTGGTATTCGTTCGTCGCAGCAAAACCCTGATTGACTGTTGAGTGAGGCGTTCTCGTAAAAATATGTGCTTCCGGCGTCCTTCCCAATCCTTTTATCTCCTGCATTTCGGATCCTCCGCAATGGTGTTTTCAGCGGCGCTATATTTTCCCCCGTTGAGCGTCAGAGGGAAAAGGGGGTTCTTTTCCTGTCGCCATCCCTGTGAAGACGAAAGGCCAATTCCCTGAAATTCTCCTTGACGAGCGAAAACGGTGATCTTTCCTTTTTGATGATTTCCTTATGAAGTAGCGCTGCGGCCAGTTCCCTGAAATTCTCCATGACCTCCGATTTCAGGTCCACGTCCGCAAGAGTTTTCCCCGTATTGATAGCGGACATGGTCGTTTCGTAATCGTTGGGGATCATGGACACGACGCTTTTCCCGAGTATCTTTTCCGCTTCCTCAGGAGAGACCATGTTATTTTTCTGATAACGGTTAACGACAAACTTTAAGTCCTTCCCATGGGCAATACCCAGTCCTTCGAAGACATCCAGAAGTTTTCTGGCGTTGACGAGGGAGGGCAGGTTTAATTCAGAGACCACCAGTATCGTGTCTGAAAGGGCGATCATTCTCAGCGACAGGTCGTCGAAGGACTTGCAGCCGTCGATGACGATGATATCGAACGCTGACCGCATAAGGTCCACGAGCTTTGTCATGGTTTCGGGAGTCGCTGCCTCCAGCCCTACCGGCTTCGACGGTGCGGGCAGGATATGGATACCTGAAGGATGTTTGTAGAGCGTGGTCAGCAGATACGTCGCGTCCATGCGCTCGATGTCCCTTGCCCCATCGATCCAGCTGAAAGAGGTCTTTACGTCGAGAAAAAGGTGGATCCCGCCCAGGAGCGGGTTCATGTCCATAAGGACCACGGACTTGTTTCCTTCTTCTTTCTTGAGCGAGACGGCCAGATTCACGGCTATCGTCGTTGCGCCCACGCCGCCCTTGCTCCCGATGACGCTGATAAGACGCCCGTTCTTCTCCTTATTCGGCTCGGCGCCGTCTGCATCGAGGCTTTTTTTGAGCTTCTCGAGAGCGGCCACGACCTCCTCTTTGTTGACCGGCTGCGGGAAGAATTCCTTCACCCCGGTCTTCAGTGCCCGCAAGAGGACCTCCGAATCCTTGCGCGAAGAGGTAAGGAAGACCGCCCTTGCCAGCCCTTTTGCCTTGACCTGTTCTATGTGTTTGAACTCCCTGTCGAGGTCCTGGCCTATTTCCATGACCATGACGTCGCAGGGTGAGCCGTTGTTGCTAATCGAGAATCCCTGGACAGCTGAAACAACCTCTTTCAGACGGGCTGCGGCCTCAGGATTTATAATGTTGAGTTTGACAGCAAGCGTTTTTTCAGCCATTTCACTGACCTCTCCCTTCATTGAACCAGTTGCGGCGAACCGCTATACACTCCAAAGACGGGGCATCCCGGAGGGGAATCCACCATTTTATCGCACACAACCTTTGCATCGACCTCCTGGGGAAGAGGGGGGGCGGTTACATTGGTTATGGTGATCATGGCAAAACCGACAATAGTTATGGGCCCGTGCGGATTGCTGCAATCAGGCCAATCGTAAACAGGCACCATTGTCGTCCAGGTGGCTGAATCGGTGTCCATGTCTAATACTCCGTCGTTGAGCCCTTTCCTGGCATTGAAGAGCGTTCCCATATTGTTCAAGGCGTTTGCTATATTTCCTCCGGTGAAATCGTATTGCGTCACGCCCGCGACTGTCTCGGGAATGGTAAAGCTCCCGTTAATCAGACCGTCTATGGTATCTCTCAGCATGCTGGCGCTAGACGGACTCTGAGTGTATACATGCCACCCGGCGCATCCTCCCGGCACATTCGTAGGATAAAGTTTGATTGGGTTGTCGCAATAGACCGCAGGATCCGTGAACCATGCCTTCGATATTCCTACCGGTATGGGGAGCTGCGGTGGCCCACACGGACCGGTCAAAGACGCCGTGGCAATGGTCCTGGCGTTATAGGAGCTTACACCCACAACGCCCCCGAGAAATGTTGCAACAGGCCCGTTTTCCGCACCGTTTCTCTGGGCTATTACCTGCACGGCATTCGGCGACATGGTCGTTGCTGTAAACATATTGGTAGAAGGGTCCCAGTGTCCGAGCGTGAAATCCGCAGTGCTCAGAGCGAAGCCCCCCCCTGCAACCTTTACTGCGGAACTTGCCGTCGTTACGGTTTGAGCGTAAGAGACGATATCGGCCATGTGGTCGTTCGCATAGGAGAACTGGCTCGCCAATGGCAGGGATACATATGCCGGATTCTGGTACAGCAGAGCAAGCTTCTTCGTTGCCGCAAGGGCCGCCGAATCCGACACGTTCTGCAGTTCGTTCCTCGTGACCATCATATAGCCTACGTCGATGGCAAGGGCCGCAAAACCTATGAGCGCGATCAGGAATAATGCCACTACTACGGTCACGCTTCCTTTTTTGCTTTTTAACCTGTCGCCGGGCGTCTTTCCGTTCATGGAGTTCTCCTCTGATTATTCGCATCTCATGACAGCGGCCCCGTTAAGAACAAGCGGCCCGGTCAAACTGGTCATGAAATTGGGCAGAACAAAAAAATTATACGTGTAGGCAACGCTGACCGTTATGTAGCCGCCCGGTGCAGCGCAGGGCGCGCCAGTCACGGTGGTGCTGGGCGTCGCCGGTCCGAACGAGATCAGGTTAGTTGCGGCGTACGTGTTGACGGTCGCCGTGATTGTAGCGGCATCCGGCCTGGGGTTTTGGGATACGATTCCCATCCTTGCCCCTTCCCTGCTTGCGTTCGTGATAACGGCCTTGTCATACATGGCGATGCTGAACTCGATGATCGCAAACAGTACGAAAAGCAGAAGGGGCAGAATAAGCGCGAACTCCACGGCCGCTGTGCCTTTTTCTCTTTTTCTTCTATTTTCCGTATACATCTTGTCCCGTCCCCGCAGTGCCCGTTGGCGTCATGGGCACCACTGCAAAGCTTTGCTGGACCGCCTGCTCACCGCTCTTGCTGAAGCTGTCTATGTACTTCTTCATGACCTCTGTTTCGGCCTGGCCGTTGAGCCCGGTAACCGGCTTCAGGTTCTTCGAGGCCTCCGGATTCAGTATCTGGCCGTACTTCGCCATGTCGTAGGACTTACCATAATCTTTAGTAAGCGCGCCATAATGGCACCCCGCCGCAAAGAGAACGATCAAGACCACTCCGATATAATATATTCGTTTCATCGCTTCCTCCCGTCCTATGTGACCTAGCTCGCTGCTATGAGCCGACATCGAAAGCTTCTTTCCCCAGGTTTCAAACTCATAACTCAAAACTTAAAACTCAAAACTGTTTTTTACTGTGTCACGATATGTCCCACTTCTCCGTCAAAACCCTTTGTGCTGAGAGGCACGGAAGATGTGCGCTCTTTCGGCCTGCCAGAGAGGTCGCCCATGAGATAGAATGCAAAGTCGCTGGGATCGCCGTATTTGTCCGTGGGCAGGGTCTGTTTGCTCATGTCCAGCGGTTTGACCAGATGGGGGGTCACTATCACCACCAGCTCCGTCTCGTTCTTCTTGAAGGCGCTGCTCCGGAAAAGCGCGCCCAGGATCGGAATATCTCCCAGGACCGGGAATTTCGCGATGTCTTCGGTCACCTTTTCGCTTAACAGCCCCGCGAGCGCGAAACTCTGCCCGTCGGCGAGCTCAACGACCGTGGATACGTCTCGTTCCGTAAAAGCCGGGATCAGGAAACCGTTCGCGATGACTGCATTGGAGAAGTCGAGATCAGAGACCCTCGGCGCCACTTGCATCGAGATCTTCCCATCGCCCAGGACGGTCGGGGTGAAGCTGAGCCCAACGCCGAATTTCTTGTACTTGATGGATACGGAGCCTAATCCTGCCGATTCGGGGATCGGCACTTCACCTCCGGCATTGAAACTTGCGGTCTGGCCGCTCAGGGCCGTGAGCGTCGGCTCGGCCAGTACGGTCAGCAAGCCGTTATCCTTGAGAGCATCGATAAAGCCCGTCCACGTTGAACCGTCATGAATAAATCGGAATATTGCGTTGACGTTCTGGGAAACGGCTATGCCGGCCGGCGCGCCGATATCCGAACTCCCGTTTGGAAACGCAAGGGGCGGCTCTGTTTTTATCGTCGTAAGGTTGTTGAGGAGCGACAACCCGTACTGCTTGCCGCTTGCCGATAAGACGTTGAAATTGATGCCGAGCCGTCTCAGTATGCTTTTTTGTATCTCCGATACCCTGACCTCGAGCATCACCTGCTGGACCCCGCCGACCTCGAGCAGGTCCACCACTTTGCCGAACGGCTGGGCCATAGCGAGCGCTGTTGAATGATTTGCTGCATTCGAGACCGTACCCGAAAGTGTAATAGTATCATTGAGAGAGGAGACCTTTATGTTCTCTTCCCGGGGAAGTATCTCATGGAGTTTCTCCTTGAGGCGGACGATGTCCGGAGAGACTTCCACGTCGAACGCGGCCAGTACGGTATCGCCATCCCACAGCGTCAGATTTGTAAGACCCGGCGCCTTCCCGGTGAGATAAACCTGCCGGGGCGAAAGCACTATGGCGTCCGCGAAGGCCGGCGCAGCCAGCGAGACCCTCTTCACTGCGCGGGGGCTCTCGATGACGACGGATTTTCCTACCATGAGGTTTATCTTCTGGGGTGCTGCGGCGTCGAGCTCGATTACGTTCTCACTCGCCATGGCCTCACTGGTAAGTGTGCAATACGCTATGAAAACGGATATAAATGTTAGTAAAGCCCCCCGGCATGGTCTTTTCATCATGACCCTATTCACTCCCTTCTTTGAATTTCAATTCATTGACTTTATGGCCTTCTATCAACTGGACATTTGAATAGTATTCTCTTACGGGCTCGGGAACTGCCTCCTTGCGTTTGGCTTTCTTCGCCGGCGCCGGGCGTTTTCCGCTTAACAGCGCTACGAGTGACTGCACAGAAGCCCCCTTCGTGCTCATGCTCTTGGTATCGCTGGGATTTCTGAGCGAGAGTTGAAGTTTCCCTTCCGTTGAGGAGAGGGCGAGCACCTCTGCCTCGCTTGGCGACACTTCGAGAGTGATTACATCCACTTCGACAGGCTTTTCCTGTTTGCTCCTGATCTCCGTGTCTGTTCCCACGGCAAGGACCGGAATGTTTTCAAGGACGGTCAAGGTCACCGGCATCTCTGCAAAGTTGGGCCTGAAGGTGGCGACGACATCCACTCTATTTCCTGGATGAATGAAGCCCGAAACACCCTTTACTTTGTCTACCCTGACGGTCATGGCCCGCTTGTTATGGGC
Source organism: Nitrospirota bacterium (assembly GCA_033854515.1). Taxonomy (GTDB): domain Bacteria; phylum Nitrospirota; class UBA9217; order UBA9217; family UBA9217; genus JAWOJY01. Next base: position 1,556 of record JAWOJY010000028.1, on the reverse strand, counting down.
TATCACGGCCGCAACTCCGCCCTGCGTAATGTTGGTGGGCGCCAGGCGGGATTCGAATATGGGTTCTCCGGCCTTTACGGGGGTGAGGACGACGCGCCCCGCAACCGAGGCCGGGTCTTTCAGGAAGTCTGCTGTCACGCTGCCCTTAAGAAAAGGAACGGTCTTTACCATCTCCGGCTTGATGACCGTCCCCCAGCTCAGGTCCGTCACGGCCACGGCCACATCCACGAGTTCCCCGCGCTGGCTTGCGATCGCAATGGACCTTGCCTTAAGCCAATTGTAAACGAGAACGCTCGTGGCCAAAGCGACCAGAACGGTCAAAGCGATTAATATTGCGGGTTTATTTTTTTTCACGTCACACCCCCCGGATTAACGGTCAGATTTTTCATTCTAAGATTGGGAAAGGCACATTTTCTGATGCGCCTCTCCCTCGAGCATCCTTTACTTTATGCCGACGTAAGATATCCGGAAATCGTTGTAAGCGCGGTGCTAAGCGCACTACTGACTCCGGGCAGAAATACCGACATGATTACAAACCCCATGAAGGCCGCGACCAGAGCCCACTCGACGCTCACTTCACCCTTTTCCTCTTTCAGTTTCCTGAAAAATTTCTTCATTCTTTTCACCTCCTTCCTTCGTTAATATTAACCGGCCAAGACGCCGTCCTTTTCGGACTAAAGGTAGAATTGACCTTTGACCGGTAATGATCGCTTCTAGTTGCCCGTCACAACGAAGAACCCGCAATGTATTTCAGCTTCTTCTATAATATCCCGGGAATGAAGCGGGCCCGGTTCTGGGAATAGGATTCATACTCCGGGAACGTACTGGAGAGAAGCTTTTCTTCCTGCACGGCCCGGTAGACCTGCATTACCGCCAGAAGACAAAATACGACAATAGCTGCAAGGGAAAAACGCGCCAAGACAATGCCGAACACCGCGATCAACTCACCCACGTACGCGGGATGGCGCACATGCCGGTACGGTCCGGATGTTACGAGCGGTCTTGCCTGAGGTATGATGCCAAAGCTTTTTCCAAGCGTGCCGATTGAATAGAGCGAGATGACCATGCCGAACATTGTTACGAGACTCGCGAAGAGTATTATGCCGGGTTCATTTGACTGTTTGCCCGCAAAAGGTATAGCGAACGGTAGAAAGGTCGAGATGACCGCCACGGTCTTGGCAGTCAACGAATCGGTGGTAGACTTGGCGGAAGTTCTTATGAGGTAAAGAATAACTAGTAAAACGTAAAAAATTACTACAAGAAAGCTGTTTATCAGTGAGGCGATCTTAATCGAACTGACCGAATCCGCAGCTTTTACCTGTTCGACAAAACCCGCTATGTTGACGACCATGAGCAAACTGAAAATCGGCAAAATTATCAATCTGCCCCTGTCTATTTTGCGCGCCGTTCGATTCATTGATGAATAGCACCTTTCGCACACAGTGAGAAATGCACGCCCAGAAACTTGCAACGCTTGCATCCATATCTTTTGCCACTATCTTAATACACTTTGTAATTAGCAAGTCCTATGCCCGTAAGTGTTAGCTTGATTTTCA
>JAWOJY010000027.1:0-6062 GCA_033854515.1 Nitrospirota bacterium | reverse complement strand
CGAGGACCCTCGGGTTTTTCCTCTTCTTCAGCTCTTCCCGGAGAAGTTCGGCAAGTTTCACGATTCTTTCCCGCACTGCGTGCCCAAGAGGCAGAGAAAGAAGATATCTATCCAGGTAGTATCCTATGCCGTCTGACATCGTTGCGTTCTTGTAAGCGATTTCCAGGGTCTTATAATCACCCTGATAACCCTGCGGCCATGTTCTGCACCGGTTGATGCCATAGCTTTTGGACATAATGGGATTCGTTTTTTCGCGAAACTCGGCTTGTGCCACCTTGATAACGTGCTCGTCGCCTATTTCCCGCTCAAAGCTTGCGCAGGCCTCGAGCATGGCGTCGGTCTCGGTCGCGACTTCGCGCATGATGCTTTCTTTGTCAGCATTCTTATCTGCGCACTTGAGCTCAATCTCTTTCAAATGTTCCATGTAGAGTTCGATCTTTTTATTGAAGCCTTGTACGTATTTTTCTTTCTCTTCGCGAACAATCGCGATGTTGCCCTTCCGTTCCTCGTTTCCATGGTTTAATGCCGTTTGCATGATTTCCTCCACAAGGTTTTTTTCGTTTGACCGGTTGGGTGTTGAAAATCCTTGGTTCTTACTCCCCCCCTAGGCGCTTGAATCACTCATGGATCGAGTGTCATTTTTCCACCCCCCTTTGTCCAAAGAATACAAAAACTTTTAAATGCGAGAATCTGTTCTTTCGGATATGTGAGTGGTCCGCCGGACCAGATTAGATACTAAGGACTGAGATTTTTCTTAATGAGAATTTCTGAAGCAACTTTTGTTATAAGATTAAACTTATCCGCATTATATGTCAACTTTTTTTAACCAAAAAAATTTGTTTCTAAAGTAGTAGATTTGGCGTAATGCGGCACTCTCAAAGATTACGGCCTTGCGCGCCTAAAATTATTTTTTAAAACCTTTTCCGTTTGTCGGTTTTGTGATATCTTTTACTATTATTTAGAAGGACGCCGCATTCCGTGCGGACATGATTTTCGCAACGAAAAAATCACAATGATAGAGATAATTATTCACTGGATTACGGAGCACGGTTACGGCGTTATTTTCACGCTGTTCGCGCTCGGCATCCTCGGGATCCCTTTGCCGAACGACTGGCTCCTCGCCTATCTGGGTTATCTTATTTTCAAAGGGAAGCTGCTGCCGGCGCCGACGGTTGCCGCGGCTTCAATCGGGAGCATCTGCGGCATGACATTGAACTATGTTCTGGGCAGAACGTTCGGGCTTTATCTCGTCAAAAAATTCGGCACCATTGTTCACTTGACTCCGGAGAAAATAACCAGGCTTCATAACTGGTTTGAACATTCGGGAAAGTGGGGGCTCCTGGTCGGCTACTTTTTACCCGGGGTGCGGCACTTGACGGCATTCGCCGCCGGAACGTCAAAAATGATCTTTGCCGAATTTGCTCTCTTTGCCTATATAGGAGGTTTTTTCTGGTCTGTTGCCTTTATCTCTCTCGGTTACTTTCTGGAAGAACGGTGGTCGAGGGCGACTGAGAAAATTCACCATGTTCTTGAAATCGGCTCGCTTGCTGTTCTCATTGCGCTCACGGTTTATTTGCTCGTGCAAATGAGAAAAAAGAAGCAGGGCAGCAGCTAGAGTCCGCAGCTCACGACATATGAGCTGCGTTTAGTCTTTTCCGGCTTTTTCAGATGCTGTGGATCAAATAGATGATCAGGAAGACGCCGATCGCGAATATGGAAATAACAAGGAGCAGGTTGAGAATGATCGATGGCCGGTATGTGTCTTCATCGATTTGGCGCTCTACGATCTTGTATCGAACAAAGGCAAGAAGGCCCATGAGCGTCCCGAGGGCGACCAGCAGTATTCCAAACAGGGTGGAATAGCCGCGCGACTGCGGAAAGGCTTCTGCGGGCGGCAGAAGACCCTTTTGATGGCCGCTTAACCCGGATTTTTCGAAAAAATAAGAAAGCTGCCTGACGAAGAGGGCGAACTTTTCGACGACAAAACCGAACGCCATGATCCCGATGCTTGTCCGGATCCAGGCGAGGAACGTGCGCTCGTTCGCCATGTGAACGCGTCGGTTTCTGACTTTCGCGTTTTTTTTCTCTTCCGTCATCTCCTCCATATAACTGCCCTCCGTTGTCTTTGCTATAGTTGTAGTATGTCTATTATAGCTGATTCCATGTCCTTCTTCAAATAACTTGCGGCGTTCATTTAGTTTGGCCGGGAGATACTTTTGTGACCATTTTGGTTTTAACGCTCTTTATCTTAACGGGATCTTTTGTCGCCGGTTTTCTTGGTTCGCTTACCGGCTTGGGCGGCGGCGTGGTGATCGTGCCCTTTCTGACTTTGGGGTTCGGGGTGGACATCCGCTACGCAATCGGCGCGTCGCTCGTGTCAGTAATCGCTACCTCATCGGGAGCCGCTTCCGCCTACGTAAAGGAAGGCTTTACGAACATCCGCGTCGGCATGTTCCTCGAAATAGCCACGACCACCGGCGCCCTGCTCGGCGCATTCCTAGCGGCACAAATGCACACTTCTGTGCTTTCGGTCATCTTCGGCGCAGTACTTATCCACTCCGTTTACCTGACTCTGCGGCGTCGGCGTGAAGAGCCGTACGCGGAACAGTCCGACCCCCTTGCTACCCGCCTGAGAATGGACGGGAGTTTTCCCGTTTCGGGACGCCTGCAGACCTACCACGTGCAGGCGGTACCCGCCGGGTTCGGCCTTATGTTTGCCGCGGGCGTGCTTTCAGGCTTGCTCGGCATAGGCTCGGGCGCGGTAAAGGTACTGGCGATGGACCAGTTCATGCGCATGCCCTTTAAGGTCTCGACGACTACGAGCAACTTTATGATCGGTGTGACCGCGGCTGCGAGCGTGGGCGTGTACCTTAATCGCGGATATATTGACCCGGGCCTCGCCATGCCAGTAATGCTCGGGGTGCTCGCCGGCTCCCTTGCGGGAACTCGGGTTCTGATCAGGGCGAAAACCCGTCTTCTACGGCTCGTGTTCAGCGGCGTAGTGATGCTGCTGGCCATTGAAATGATATATCATGGATTGACAGGGAGGTTGTAACATGTCGCATATGAAAAAAACGTGGACGAATACGCAGGTGGAAACTATTGTGGGCTCTCTGTTGAGAGGTGGCGTTATAACGGCCGCGACGCTGGTCCTCACAGGAGGCATTCTCTATTTGGCACGACATGGTTCCGAACTCCCGGAGTATAAAGCCTTTGCAGGCGAGCCTGGCGATTTGCGCAGCGTATGGGGAATCATCACGGATACCATATCGCTTCACAGCAGAGGCATCATCCAGTTCGGCCTACTCCTCCTGATGTTCACTCCCGTGGCGCGCGTCGCTTTCCTATGCATCGCCTTTAGTCGACAGCGCGACATTTCTTATATATTCGTGACGGTCATCGTCCTCACTGTGCTCCTCTTCAGCCTGATTGGACATTACCTCTAGTGCGGCATTTCTCATTTCATGTATTCCTGAAACATCCAGGTCGACAGGTATCGCTCGCCGGTGTCGGGAAGAATGACGACGACGAGTTTCCCGTCGCTCTCCGGACGCCCTGCCACTTCGAGCGCCGCCCAGAGCGCTGCTCCCGAGGAAATCCCTGCAAGGATTCCCTCCTCCCGGGCCAGCCTCTTTGCGGTTTCTCCCGCGTTTTCATTGGCCACCGGGATGATCTCATCGACGAGCTCGCGTTTCAGTACGTCGGGCACGAACCCCGCGCCGATGCCCTGGATCTTGTGAGAGCCGGGCTTGCCGCCCGACAGCACGGGCGAATCCCGAGGTTCGACGGCAATGGCTTTGAAAGAGGGCTTTCTTTTCTTGAGCACGTCGGCGACTCCGGTAATGGTGCCGCCGGTGCCCACACCGCCGACCAGGACGTCGATTTTTCCGTCCGTATCTTTCCAGATCTCTTCGGCTGTCGTTTTTCTGTGGATCTCGGGATTTGCCAGGTTTTTAAACTGCTGCGGGATAAAGCTCTTGGACTGCTTACGGGCCAACTCTTCAGCCTTTTCGATCGCCCCCCTCATTCCCTTGGCTCCTTCGGTCAGAACGATTTCGGCGCCGAAAATACGCAGGAGCCCCCTACGCTCCATGCTCATCGTTTCGGGCATGGTAAGGATCAACTTATATCCCTTCGCAGCGCAAACGAATCCGAGAGCGATGCCCGTATTGCCGCTCGTAGGCTCAATGATCACCGTATCCCTGTCGATCAACCCTTGGTTCTCGGCCGCTTCGATCATGGCGACGCCGATCCTGTCTTTCACACTCGACAGGGGGTTGAAGCTTTCCACTTTCGCCGCCACCGCTGCTTTGAGACCTTTCGCCATCCGATTGATTTTTACGAGCGGCGTATTACCGACTGTCTTGGTAATATCGCTGAATATTCTTCCCATGCAAACCTCCTTGACTAATGTTTTGTTTCCGTATTGTCAAAATGTTCATCGCATAGGACGGCCATGTCTTTCCATCTCAAATCTCGTACATGAGCATGCCGTCCCTGTTCTTTCTCATCTGGTCTTCATGATCAATCACATCACTAAGACTCGTACCGTCGAGAATATGCGCAATGGCATTGCGGACATCTTGCATCACGAGGCGGACGCCGCACGGCAAATCGTCGTTACACTCGGCACAGGCAGTATATGCGTTCTCGCTCGCGCAGGCCGTCGGTGCGAGAGGCCCCTCAAAAATCCGTACGATGCTGCCGATGCTGACCTCGGCCGGCGAAATATCGAGAAAATATCCGCCACCCTTTCCTTTCTTACTCTGGAGAAGGCCGTGGTTTTTCAAGGTAAGCAGAATTGCTTCAAGAAATTTCCTCGGAATTTTTTCTCTTTTCGCAACATCCGAAATCAGAAGAGGGCCCTGCTTGTATTCTCGAGCAAGAAGGAGCATAGCTTTGAGTGCATATTTTGTTTTCTTGGAGAGCTTCATAATTTTTCCATTAAATCTATAGATTAAGTAGAATAATAAAAAAAACATCTCTTGTCAAGAAAAAAAATTACAATAAAAAATCTTCATTTTCAATCTATTATATTTGACGAGAACGACACGGACTGAAGCACTGTAACGACTTAATCAGTGGCCTCGATTATTTCCTTTTATACAGACCGATTATTTCTGCACGTGCGAGAATATGCCCTTTCATGGCGCTTTCGAGCGCGGCCTTTGTCGTGTTCGGTCCCAGATTCAAGACCTTGTCGAGGGCATAAAGCTTGAAAAAATAACGGTGAGTCCCGGACGGCGGGCAGGGCCCTCCGTAATCGAGTTTGCGAAAATCGTTTGTGCCCTGCTGTGCGCCGTCGGGAATGCTGTGTTCTTTGATTTCTCTCGTCGCGGGATCTATGTTCCATACGACCCAATGGACCCATGTGCCTCGTGGAGCATCAGGGTCATCGACAATGAGCGCAAGAGACTTGGCTACCGACGGAACATTTTCTATCACAAGGGGAGGGTTAATGTCAGCTCCGTCGCAGGTGTATTTGACCGGGATCGATTCATTGGATTTGAAAGCCGTACTCGTTATCGTCATGGTTGTCATAGTTGTCGCCTCCAATAGGGAAGAATCAGAAACAGGAAGGAACAAGAAAAGAAAGCAGATAATAAAAGCTGTTCCGTATCTCATCGTCCACCTCTTGATAGATGTCTCAACACAAACAATAATAGCATATGTTTTCGATATATGCACGTCAGCGCAGGCGCTCTCCCAAAAGCACAAAGAATATAATTTTCAAATTCCTCTCCTCATACTAAAATACTATTTGAGGATGATGAGAATAACAAATACCAACTGTAACATCTCTTTTCTAAAAACCTGTTCCATAGCGATAGGCATATAGTCCGGGTTGCATATCCGGTGAGTTTTCGAATGCCGTTTTCCGGTAGTAGAGCATTTTGGGAAAAGCGCTGCTTTAAAAGGGGGGACACCTGCGCGTCTCGGACCACAAACAGGTCCGTGGCGCGCAGGCGTCGGGGGGGGCGTCGTTAAGCGGCCATGGCCACTTCCGCTGTCTCCCTGACCTGGAAGCGATCGACGGTTTCGCGGAGTTTCTTGGCCTGTGT
>JAWOJY010000026.1:0-5845 GCA_033854515.1 Nitrospirota bacterium | reverse complement strand
TGACATCTGACTTGATTAAACGCGTCTACGAACACAGGAACAATCTTGCCGACGGTTTTACCAAGAAATACGGCATTCATCGCTTGGTTTGGTACGAGATGCATGGAACTGCGGAAACAGCCATTCCCCGGGAGAAGCAGATAAAGAAATGGAACCGAAAATGGAAGCTGAACTTAATAGAGCAAAGTAATCCTGACTGGAAGGATTTGTATGATGAGTTAGTGAAATATCCCTGGATTCCCGCTGGAGCCTGCCCCCGCACGCTTGAAGCAGGGGCGGGAATGACGAAAGTAAATAAAGCTTAAGATTTTCTTCGCGCTCTTGGCGTCTTGGCGGTAAGAAAGTCTTAAATGTTTCACAAGCAGTTCAGTATCATTTGCAGAGCGGCAGACTTGATAAAACGCAGCATAAATAACCGGAATGCCCTGTATAATCCTTGACTCAAACAGGCATGTCATCTATACTATTTTGTATGTGATTGCGGGAAAACAATATATTTCTTACGGAGGGCAAACCATGATAAGACGGTTGATGACTGTTGCTGCGAGTGTGCTTGTGAGCGTGTTCCTGTTTTCATCTATAAGCTTTGCCGCGGGATTCAGCCTGCCGGACCAGAGCGCGTCGGCCATGGGCATGGCAAGCGCTTTCGTGGGACAGGCGGACGACGCCTCGGCGGTGTGGTACAATCCGGCCGGCCTCACCCAGCTCGACGGGACCAGAATCATGGGCGGATTCGTTGCCATCTATCCGAACATCACCCACGAAAACACGGACGGGACCACCGATGTTTCTTCCCGCGCCATTCATGTTCCCGTCCATTTCTATGTCACGAGAAAAATGAGCGACACCGTCTCGCTCGGCCTCGGCATCAACAACCCCTTCGGCCTGGCGACGAATTGGAGCAACAGCAGTGAAACGAGCGGCGTGGCCACGTTGTCCGAGGTCGTATCAACCGAAATCAACCCCAATATTGCTTACAAAATAACGGATAACCTCTCGGTGGCGGCAGGGGTGGCCTACGTGCACTTATGGGCAGCGCTGGCAAATATCCTTCCCCCTCCTCTTCCTCCTGGTGTGGACCTCCGCCTAAGCGGCAGCGGAGACGGATGGGGGGGAAATATAGCGGCCCTTTACAAGGCCACGGACCAGCTTAATTTCGGGCTTTCCTACCGGAGCCGGATCAAGATAGACGTTGACGGCAATGCAGAGGTCCCGGCGCTCGGCATAACCAATTCCGCCACAACGTCCATCACCCTGCCGGACCTGCTTCAACTCGGCGCTTCCTACAAGGCGACGGACAGGCTTACGCTCAACCTTGACCTCGGTTACACGTGGTGGTCGACGTACGACAAACTTGATTTAAACTCAGCTACGTTTACGCTCCTGGGTCTTCCGAGTACGGTGACGCAACAAAAGCAATGGAAGGACGTGTGGAACGTTCGCATCGGAGGCCAGTACAAGCTCAGCGAACAGTGGAAACTCCGGGCCGGATATGTGTACGACCAGAACCCGGTCAGGGAGAACTGGTTCGAGACCCGCGTTCCGGATTCCGACCGTCAGGGCATCACCGTGGGGACGGGATATTCGAACGGCAGCATATCGGTCGACGTTGCTTACATGTATCTGCACTTCAACAACAGGACGATCACGGACAGCCTCGCGGATGGCTCAACGAACGTCTTAAACGGCACCTATAAGTCCGACGCGCACCTCCTGGGCGTCACTGTGGGATATAAGTTTTAACGGGACAATACCTCAGATCAATGAAAAAACAAAATCTTTGAACCGCAAAGGCGCCAAGGACGCCAAGAAAAGATTCAAGATTTTGAATTCATGATTCGTGATTTCCTTCGCGTTCTTAGCGCCTTGGCGGTGAATTATTCTTTTATTTTGCGTAGAAAATTTGATTGGTAAATTACTGATTTCATTTGTTGGCGGCCCCGCCTGTCCTCTGTGATAGGCGGGTTTTCTTTTGGAAGCCTTTTTCATCCGCACCTGAGACAATCTCATCGCGAATGCAAAAAATCAATCCCAAAAATGCACTTGATTGCTGCAATTTTTTGTGATAGAGTGTAAACCTTCAGTCGCGCTGCGGCATGGTAGCAATCTTCCTGAAAAATTAACGCAGTTCGAAATGTTTCTCGTCGAGCGAGGGCGCATCGTGAACTTTTACAGTGACAGTTATTGTCAGGAACTGATCAATAGCATCACTGACCCGATCATGATCATCGATCGAGGCTGCGCCATCACGATGGTGAACGACGCTCTTCTCGCGATGCAGGAAGACAGCCGCGAGAACATAATCGGCGGGTCCTGCTTCAAAATCCTCCATCACCAGGACATTCCCTGCCGGCTTCCCGACGGACAATGTCCCTACCTCGAAGTCTTCGAGTCGGGAAAACCGGTCAAGGTCATCCACAAGCATTTTACCAAACAGAAAAAGGAGATCGTCGTCGAGCTCACCGCATCGCCCCTCAGGGACAAGGACGGCACGGTCGTACGCATGCTCGAAGTCCTGCGCGATGTGACGGCGGAACGCCGTCGAGAGGACGAGAACCGGCAGTCGCTGGAGTTTCTCGCGAGCGTGCTCGAAGGGATCGGCGAGGGCGTGGTCGTCATGGACAGGGAGTACCGCATCCTGTCCGCCAACAAGGGATATCACCACCAGGTGGGCAAGGCCGGCAGCGAAATCGTCGGCAGATACTGCTATGAGGTCTCCCACCACTTCGACTCGCACTGCATGAAGAACGGCCACGACTGCCCGGTCAGGGCTGTGTTCGAAACGGGGACTCCGGCGGTGGCAATGCATACGCACTACGATCATCGGAACGAAAAAGTTTTCGTCGAGTGCCACGCCTATCCCGTCAAGGATTCCTCGGGCGCCGTCGTCCGCGCCATCGAGACACTGACCGACGTGACCGAGCGGGTGAAGCTCGAACAGATGCTGAAGGAGTCGGAGAAAAAGTACCGGGACCTGTATAACAACGCTCCGGACGGCTACTATTCCCTTGCCGGAGACGGAGTGATCGTGGAGGTGAACCGTACGTTTCTCACCATGCTGGGCTACACCCGCAAAGAAGTCGTCGGGATGATGTGTATCCACGACCTGTTGTCGCCCGAAAGCGCCGGTATCTGCCGGGTAAAGTTTCCGGAGTTTAAAAAGACCGGCGTGATCAGGAACATCGAGCTCACCATGGTGAAAAAAGACGGCTCGCACCTGCCTGTCACGATGAACGCGACGGCGGTCTACGACGCGGACGGCGCCTTCCTGATGAGCAGGTCCGTAATCCGGGACATTACGGAGAAAAAGAAGGCAGACGAAGAGAAAAGGAAACTCCAGGAGCAGCTCTTCCAGTCGCAAAAACTCGAGGCGCTCGGCACGCTGGCCGGCGGCATTGCGCACGATTTCAACAACCTCCTTGCTTCCATCATGGGCTACGCATCCATCGCCAAGACCGACCTGGCCGCGGGTTCCCCCCCTTACCGGTACGTCGAGATCATTGAGACGGCGTCACAACGCGCGTCGGAGCTTACGCAGCGGTTGCTCGCCTTTGCAAAAGGCGGAAAGTACGATGCAAAGCCGAACGACGTCAATGCGGTGGTGCGGGAGGTCGTGGCGCTCCTGTCCCGGACGATCGATAAAGGCATTTCGATCGAGCACAGGGCGGCCCCGGACCTCAATCTCGCCATCTGCGACGCCGGTCAGATCGAGCAGGTCCTCCTGAACATCTGCATCAACGGCAGGGACGCCATGCCCGACGGCGGTACGCTTATGGTCGAGACGGAAAACGCGCGGCTGGCCATAGACGATGTAAAGACTCTCGTCGATGTGATACCGGGAGATTACGTGTGCATCTCCATATCCGATACGGGCACCGGCATGGACCGGGAGACGCGGAAGTACATCTTCGATCCTTTTTTTACGACCAAGGACAACGGCACCGGTCTGGGGCTGTCGCTCGCGTACGGGATCGTGAAAAAACATAATGGATTTATCCAGGTGTACAGCGAGCCGCAGAAAGGCTCGCGCTTCAGGGTGTATCTTCCCGCCTGCAATGGAGAGGAAACCTGCGTCAAGGAACGGGGAAAATTTGAGCCGCGCCGTGGATCGGAAACGGTCCTGGTGGTCGACGACGAGCCCGGCGTCAAGGACCTGGCCCGCGACATCCTCAAGAAGTACGGATATACGGTGCTCGTTGCCGGAAACGGGGAAGAAGCGGTCGGCCTGTATGCGCAGAAGGCAGGAGATATCGCCGTGGTGCTTCTCGACATGGTTATGCCCAAGATGAACGGGAGACAGGTGTTTCACCGAATCCGCGAGATAAACCCCGCGGCAAAGGTCGTTGTCACGAGCGGCTACAGCCACGACCGCGACGCGGACGACCTCCTGAAACTGGGGGCGGCGGGGTTTGTTCAGAAACCCTACCGCATGAGCGATCTTCTGAGGATGATCGAAACGGTCATTGATATGAAAGAATGAAGCGAAACCCCGGTTACGGCAACGAGGCCCGTTTCGGTCACGGCGTTCGTCATTCGTGTTTTTTCACGGCGTCGCCGAATACCGATCCACGATACGGGCGTCGTAACCGTTTGACGTCACCGTTGGTTGCGGCCTTCAGGCCGTGCTATGTATCCTGAATCCTGAATCGTCTCAGGGATTCTGCAGTTTTGCGGCCTTTACGACATGCTTGAGAAGCACGCGCGTGGTGACCGTTCCCACTCCGCCCGGCACGGGAGTGACCGCTCCGGCAACTTCCTTGGCAGGCTCTGTATCCACGTCTCCGAAAAGCTTGTCCCCTTCAACGTTGATGCCGACGTCCATGACCGTTGCCCCGGATTTGATATAGTCGGTGGTGATCATTTTCGCCTTGCCGATCGCGGCGACAAGAATATCGGCGCGCTTGCACACTCCCGGCAGGTTCTGGGTTTTTGAATGACAGACGGTCACCGTGGCGTTCTCTCCCAGGAGCAGCATGGACACGGGCTTTCCCACGACCATGGAACGTCCGATGATGACGGCCTCCTTGCCGCTCATCGGTATCTGATAAAAGCGGAGCATCTCCATCACCGCCTGCGGGGTGGCCGGCGGGAACCCCGTGAGGTCCCCGGCCATGACCTTGCCCGCGTTGACCGGATTGAAGCAGTCGACGTCCTTTTCAGGGGCGAGGACGTATTTCACGACGTCCTCCTTGATCTGCCTGGGAAGGGGCCGCATCACGATGATGCCGTGTATGTTCCTGTCCTCGTTTCTCTGTTTCAGGGTTTTAACGAATTCATCCTGGCTCGTCGAGCCCGGCAACTGCTCGATGTCGCAGGCGATGCCGTTTTTCTCGGCCATTTTCTTGGCGCTGTTCGCGTACGCCAGGGAGTCCGCCGCGTCTCCCGCAATCATGATCTTGAGCGCGGGGTTTATTCCCTTTGCCTTGAGTTCCTGGACCTCCCTCTGGATGTCCTGGTCCATCTTCTGGGCTACTTCTTTACCGGTCAAAAGTTTTGCAGACATGATGAAAACTCCTTAAATTTTAGAAATAAAATGCCATTAAGTCACCAAGACGCGAAGAACATGGTTTTCAATCGAGCCTATACTTCGTGACTTAGTGCCTTTGTGGCAGAGTTAATGGTCTTATCCCATCTTTTTGTATGTCGTTTCCATGACGGTCTTCTCGAGCTCCGCCACCTGCGTCAGGATATCCTGCATGCGGGTCCAGGTGCTTTTGTTGAACGCCTCGTCCTTGATGCTGTTGACGTTGATTTTTACGTTGAGCGCGGCGCTCTGGGCGCAGGCCTGTGCAAGGAGCACGGCCACGCCTGCGTCGCTCACCGCGCCCACGTTGCCGATGTCCGC
>JAWOJY010000025.1:0-3238 GCA_033854515.1 Nitrospirota bacterium | reverse complement strand
TCACGGAAACAGAGAATGCGCTCTCGTTTCCCCTTGTGTCGACGGCCGTGACCTTGTATATCTGTCCGCTCCCTGAGTCCGGGTCCGTATAGGTTGTGGAATTTGAAGAGGCAAGCAGCGCACCATTCTTGTAAATATTGTAATGATCAATGTCCGCTTCACTGTTTCCCGCCCAGGCAAGAACGGCGTCCGGGCTTTGCAGGGACATCGTGAAGGCCTGGGGAGGAAGAGGCGCGTAATCCAACGTAAATGAAACCGCGCTGTTGTACTCCAAGATATCATGTATCGACACCCATGCATATCCGTTGGAGGGAACCGAAGAAGGAGTGCTTAACGGCGTGAGTCGGGCGGCGCCTGTGTTGCCGGGAAACGGATCTCCGTCAGAGCCTTCATCGGTTCTGTTGATCAGATCGTATAAGCCGTCTGCTTCCACCAACCGTACGCCCCGCGCCTTTACATTGACCGTGTTGGTGCCGAGATTGGCGTTGATGTAATCCTGGTTGATAAGCCAGACCAGCATTCCCTCTCCCGGCAAGGCGGCATCGAAACCTGTTTTCCGGCGATTTTCAAGAAGAAAATACTGCGTTGCAGGGTAGACCGGGCTCGCAGGAACTTTAATGACCTGGGACGGGTCATTCCAGATGGGCAGAAGGGTCTTGGAGCCTGCATCAACACCTGCAGTGACAGTATTGTTGCTGTCGGGTGTAATCCAGCCGAGAAATATCTTGCTCCATGCTTCGGGGTGGCTGGGCATACTGCCCGGCGGCGTACCGTTGTAGATCCCGTATCCCATGAGTCCCCACGAACCGATGCCGTTTGTGGGAAACAGGAAAGATGTATCATACAGGTCCGGCAATCCCAGCCAGTGGCCGAATTCATGAACGTATACACCAAGCGGGTCGTTCACGCCGTCGTAACCATGAACGGGATCGGCGTCCTGGCTGTCCGTCTGCGGCATGACGAGAAATTCGTTGATACTTATTCCATCGGCCTGAAGAGGCTGACAACCTGCGGTATCCGGATCAATATCAATACAGGTTGCGGAATAGTACAAGGACCAGATATCACGAGGCGAGTCATTATTAACGTCAGTCTCCTGGCCCGCGCCTGCATGAACGATGACGATAGCTCCATTTGGGGAAGCGTAGGAAGAAAAATTGATGTCGTCATCAGCCGCGGTAACGGCGTCTATGGCGAGACGCTCCAGGCCGGAATCGCTCTCATCGCGGTAGTAGCACATTGGCTCTGGAAGCCGATACACCTTTGCTGAAACGCTGATGTTTACGGTCAGTTTGCCGTATGACACTTCCGAAAAATATTGGGGAAACCGGACGGCCGCCTGGTTAACCCAATAATCGAGATCGCCGTTGTAGGCGTAGGCAGGATCACTCCATGTGCCCAGTCCCGTGGTATTCGGGTCGCGGTCGTCGTTTCTCGGCGAGGGGAGAGCAGAATAACAGACGGAAAGATCTGTCGCTGTGTCGGACTCATCCGGGAAATCCACTCTGAGAAAAAGGAGATTGATCGTCGCCGGATAAACCGTCGGCGCAAAAGCTAAACCACGCACCCCGGCCTTTTCAATTACACGCTCGGCGAGAGTGCGACCCACATGGTCCAGCCTGGGCTCCGGTTTGTGAAGGATATGCGGCGCTGCAAGGATATATGATGGCATCGTTAATGCGGCAAGCATAAACGATACGATGAATAAAGATAGATTGGCCATCGACCGGCAAAATAAAGTAAAGGTCGAGGAGAGCCTTAGGCTCCCCTCGACGGATTTGATCTGCGTTACATGGTACAAATGCTGCCGCCACCCAATGAGTGGCAATCAGTATAGGTTGTACTTACGGTACCAACCGTAACTTTCACAGCAGGCGAAAGAACTGCGCCGGATGTCCCGAATTGGATTGTGGCATTGTTCGCAGTGAGCGTGCCTGAAACGGGACAGATCGAGAGATCCTGGCTGGAATAGTGCATAGGATCATCAACTTGCGTTGTAAAGGTAATCGTGCCCGCAAGGCAGCCGGCAACCGGCGGGTTCCAACTCATGCCGATGCTGCCGTCCCACCACTCATCTGTCGTGCCATCGGCATTGTAGGTAATTTGATCCGTAAAGTCTGTCATGCCGAAGGTGAATCCCGCAGAGAAACCACTCGATGTATCGGTAGCAATGAAACTAAACGTGCCATTCACAGTATCCTGTATCGTTCCGGTCGCAGGCGTCGTAAGCGTCTCGGTGTCGATCCAGTCATCACGCAGACCGCTGAACGTAAAGCTCATCGCAAGCTGGCCAACATAATCGGTGCTCGAATACGAGCCGCTTGCCGTATTCGAACCGCTGGTCATATCGTCAATGGAGCTGAAAGATCCGTTCAAAACGTCAGCAGAGCTGAGAAAAGTGTAGAGACTATCGCTATAAATTTTTTCACTGAAGTTTGTGACCGTCAGACTCGTATCCGATGAAGAACCGATTACCGTATTCTCGACCAGGCGCATGCTTCCGGAAAGCTCGGTGTAATCAATCACGTAGTCCCTGCAGTTGTTGAACGTGATTGTTACGTCATAAACCGTGGTCGAAACAGTTGAATCGTCAGTGCCCGTGACCGTGATACTACCGCCATCCATACAGACACCATCGGCCGAAGTAAGAGTAGTGTTAACAGGAGCCAGGCTTGCACTCAACTGACTGGCCTTTTTCATTGCGCTTTTGATAGCGGGGGCCTGCAACTGGTTTTTCATCTTGTCGAGCAGTGTTTTCAACCTGGGATCGAGTGTGGCAATCTTGTCGGTGTTCGGGACCTGCCAAAAGCCGGAATGTTGGCGGTGCCGAACGTAATCGCCGATACTGCCGTATCCTGCGCTACGGCCATTGTCGCTATGCCGGTTGATCCCATCGCAGCTGCCTGGTCCGGGGACGAAAAAGTCACCGGGCCCAGACCGCCTCCCCCTCCTCCGCCTCCGCCACAAGAAAGAACGGCCGCGCCTAAAAATGCGGCTACGCAGAGCAAGCTCATGAACTTCACCAACGCGCCTCTTCTGTTCATTGATAATATCCTCCTTTTCGGTTTATATATAAACGCGCCCTTTCCCCTGCCAGGAAATGAAGTTAACTTTGGCGCAACTCGACAGCCGGATCCAACTGAATACTCTGCTTATCACCAGGTTACTTGTCTGCCAAGACATACGTTTATGTCAGCTAAAACAGTAAAGCTTTTTGGGATCGCAAAAAAACACGGAT
>JAWOJY010000024.1:0-9566 GCA_033854515.1 Nitrospirota bacterium | reverse complement strand
TATGATCGCTATTTCACTCCAGTCGGGCAGTAACGGAAACTGCATCTACGTCGAGACATGCGGCGTGCGGCTCCTCTTCGATGCCGGCATCAGCGGGATCCAGGCGGAAGAGCGGCTCGCTGCCCACGGCCGTGACATCAGACAGGTCGACGGCGTGATAATCTCGCACGACCACGCGGACCACATCCGGTACGCGGGCGTGTACCAGCGGAAATACGGTCTGCCCCTGTATGTGACGCAGCGGACCCTGGCGGCGGCCTCCGGCCGATGCGCGCTCGGTCCGCTTTGCGATGTGCGTCACTTTCGATCATGCGGCGTACTCCGCTTCGGAGACGTGTCGGTGCAGGCGATATCGACCCCCCACGACGGGGAGGACGGCGCGGCGTTCGTGGTGAGCGCGCGGAACAAGCGGCTCGGCGTGCTCACCGACCTCGGTCATGTCTTCAAGGACCTGATCCAGATCGTATCGTCCCTGGACGCCGTCTTCATCGAGAGCAACTACGACGCTGAGATGCTTGCGTCGGGGCCCTATCCGCCGCATCTCAAGCGCCGCATCAAAGGTCCCGGCGGCCATCTCTCGAACGCCGAATCCGCCGAGGTGCTGCTCCGCGCCTCGACGGGAAAGCGCCTCAAGTGGGCGTGCCTGGCACACCTCTCGGAACAAAACAACCGCCCCGACCTGGCGCTCAAGACGCACCATGAGATCGTGGCCGGGCGTCTCACGCTCTACGTGGCCAGCCGCTACTCGGCCACGGATATTCTCGCCGTCTGATTTTCTCCTCTTGCCCCCCAGTTGAAATTGCCGGCAGCGTTCACTTTGTTGCATAAATCTTTTGACGGATGAATTCTTTTTATACAACTTTAGTTTCCGACTAAAAAGCTGCTTCCGTTGACAATAAACAGGCCTGCTGCTACGCTAATAATGAAGTCGCAGACACCGTCAGCTTTTCCCTCACAACAGAAACAGAGCCGGGCCATCTCGACCTGATTTTCATATGTAACGTTTCGCGTGCCCTGCGCCGCAGCTGCGGAAGGAGAAAAAATGTCCACTCACGTTTTCACCGGCGGTGGTCCCGTTGTGGAGCACAGCCTTTCGTTTCTTCAGAACCTGTTCGACGATTATCACCCGAGGAATTTCAATATACGCCTCTGGGACGGCACCACCTGGCATGCCGAGGAGTCTCAGCCGGCACAGTTCACGCTCGTGATCAAGAACCCCGGAGCGCTCAGGAAAATGTTCTGGCGGACGAACGAACTCACCCTTGCCGAGGCCTACATTTATGATGATATAGACATAGAAGGCAGCATCGAAGCCGCTTTGACCATGGGGAATTATCTTCTCTCCAGCCGCAGAGGCCCGGGCGAGGCGCTTCGCCTCGGCCTGCAGCTCCTACGGCTGCCGTCGGGCGGCGGCCCGAGATTGGGAAGGCAGGCGGCCCGGCTGAGCGGTGCTTGCCATTCCAAGGAACGGGACAGGCAGGCGGTCAGCTACCACTATGACGTCTCGAACGCATTCTACTCGCTCTGGCTCGACGATCGCATGACGTACTCATGCGCGTACTTTAACAGGCCCAACGACGATCTTGACACGGCCCAGAGGCAAAAGCTCGATTACCTATGCCGCAAACTCCGGCTCCGGAAGGGAGACCGGCTGCTCGACATCGGCTGCGGATGGGGAGGGCTGCTCATCCATGCAGCGCAGAACTACGGTGTGGAGACGAAGGGAATCACCCTGAGCAGGAAACAGGCGGAGTTTGCGAACGACCGCATCAGGGACGCAAGACTCGTCCCGCAGTGCCGAGTCGATATTTGCGACTACCGGGATATTTCCGATTCCAGGGGATTCAACAAAATCGTAAGCGTCGGCATGTTCGAGCACGTGGGCGCCGGCCTTCTGCAGAAGTATTTCAGGAAAGCATGGAGCCTGCTCAAACCTGGCGGCGTGTTTCTGAATCACGGCATCGCCGTTAACGCGGCAAAACCGGCCGCAAGCGGCCCGTCCTTTACCGAGCGCTACGTGTTCCCCGACGGAGAGTTGATGCCCCTCAGCAGCGCCTTGCGCGAAGCCGAGTTGCGGGGGTTTGAAGTGCGCGACGTGGAGAGCTTGAGGGAACATTATGTCCTTACGCTCAGAAATTGGCTGCAGCGGCTCGAGCAACGGTCCGGTGAGGCGCGGTGCGTCGTCGACGATGCAACGTATCGTATCTGGAGGCTCTTTATGGCTGCCTACGCCGGGGGATTCGAAACAGGCCGGCTGAACATTTATCAGACACTGTTCGTGAAAACAAACAACGGCGAAAGCGGCCTGCCGCTCAACCGCGCGGACTGGTATGAAGGCCTGAATCACAGCGAGAGAGACAGACTCAGGATCGGGCCGCTCGTGGCGTATTATTAGTCAGTTGAAAATCAAATTCTTCTCAAAACGGAAACATTTTCACCACGAAGACACGAAAGTCACGAAGTTCACAAAGAAATCATTTGATTTTCTTCGTGCCTTGGAGTCTTTGTGGCAGGCTTTTGGTTCCGGCTTGTCCGGGTCGGGAAAAAGGGGCAAGAGGGCCGGCAGCCCCGGACGGCTAGCGGACCAGCCCTATTCTGTCGAGCGGCCAATAGCGGAACATGACTTTGGCTATGATGTCCCTCCTGGGCAGAAATCCCCACTCGTGACTGTCGTAGCTGTTCCTGCGATTATCGCCGAGCACGAAGACGTATCCGTCGGGCACGCGTACCGGCGGCATGGTGTAGTCCGGCGTCTGATTGATGTAAGGTTCGACGAGCGGCAGGCCGTTGCGGTAGACCTTGCCGTCCCTGACCTCGATCACGTCGCCCGCGACGCCGATCAGCCGCTTTACAAGACGCGGCGCGTCCGTGTGTGCTGCCGCGGGCGGCCTGAAGACCACGACGTCGCCGGGCCTGGGGTCGGTGAACCGGTAGATGAACTTGTTGCTCATGACCCGGTCGTTTTCCATGATCGTCGGGATCATCGAGCCCGTCGGCACCCAGTACGCCTCGACCACCGCGATCCGGATACCGAGCGAGAGAACGAGAGCAATGAGAACGGATTTCGCGTATTCCTTGAATTTTTCCATTGAGGCCTCCTTGTTGAAGTACGATACACAGACTATACCACTGCAGGATATCATGGTCAAGACATCGCTGCTCGATCCTCGCTCACAGGATACGTGCATGGCATAAACAGCTGCCGCAAGGCACCAGCCACTCATAAGAGCTATGGCACCCGTATTCCGGAAAAATATCCTTCACCGCTTGTTCGACATCGGCGTCTGGATCAAGGGCATCGACGGCATACTGGAGATAATAGGCGGCATTCTCTTCCTCTCCGTCAGTACGGCAACGCTGAACACCATCGTCATTTTTCTCACGCAGCACGAACTCGCGGAGGACCCTCGCGATTTTGTCGCGAATGCGCTTCGGCATGCCGCGAGCCATCTATCTGCGAACACGAAACTCTACGGCGGCGTGTACCTGATCGGCACCGGCGCAGTAAAGATATTTCTCGCCGCGGGGCTGCTGCTTGGCAGGCTTTGGACGTATCCGGCAGCCCTCGTTTTTCTGTGTACCTTGATCTGTTATCAACTCTACCGCTTAAGCTATCATTACTCGACCGGACTGCTGATCCTTACTATACTTGATTCCGTCATCGTTGCGCTGATTTGGAACGAATACCGTCGAATCAGGCATGTAAACGGGCAATGAGTTCGCCTCAATCGAGGTGCGGTCGATTTTTCCCGCTTTTACGGCCCGCCTTTGCTGTTTGCATTTTATTGTCCGTTTTGGTATATTCGGGTGCCTGCATCTTCTTTTTGAAGGAACGGACATGGGAGTTCTTGACAGCATCGGAAATACCCCGCTCGTAAAACTCGAAACGCTCAACGACAACCCGCGGGTGACGGTCTTAGCGAAACTCGAAGGCAACAATCCCGGAGGATCGGTCAAGGACCGGATCGCTTTTTATATGATCAGGGACGCCGAGGAAACGGGACGCGTCAGGAAAGGCGACACCATCCTCGAGGCCACGTCGGGAAACACCGGCATCGGCCTCGCCATGGCCGGCGCGGCGCTCGGATACAAGGTGGTCCTCGTCATGCCCGAGTGCGTGAGCCTCGAGCGCCGGAAGATCCTCGAGGCCTTCGGTGCGGAGATCATTCTCAGCCCGGGCAACCAGGGCACCGACGGAGCAATCGAGCTCGCCCGGAAGATGCTGGGGGACTCTCCGGACGGGTATTTCATGCCGAATCAGTTCGATAACCCCGCCAACGTCAGGGCCCACTACGAGACAACGGGAAAGGAAATCATCGGCCAGACGAACGGCGAGATCGATGTTTTTGTCGCGGGTATGGGCACTACCGGTACGCTCATGGGAGCGGGCCGCCGGCTCAAGGAATTCAATAGCGCCATAAAAGTCATCGGCGTCGAGCCTTGTCTCGGACACAAGATCCAGGGTCTCAAGAACATGGAGGAATCCATTGTCCCGAAAATCTACGATCCCGCCTTTGCCGACGAGATCATCCGCGTGAACGACGACGATGCGTTTACGACCACGCGCCGTCTCGCGCTGCAGGAGGGCGTCTTCGGCGGCATGAGCAGCGGCGCCGCGGTGTTCGGAGCGCTAAAAGCGGCTGAACGGCTGTCGCACGGCACCGTCGTCGTGATACTGCCGGACCGCGGCGACCGGTACCTGAGCACGTCCCTGTTTACCTCGGTCTGCGCAAAGTGCCCGCCATGACGGCACGTGCGGCCAGGGGCCGCAGGCGGGAAAAAAACTTTCAATTCTACTGCCGTTGTGATATGTTATTTCCCGCATCGGCCGGTCGTAAAAAATCGGGTCTTCGCCCGACCCTGTTGCAATACATTTTCTGAAAGCTTGTCATGTCGGGCCTTTTCTGAAATCAAACTATGATCTTATACGGATTTCATCCGCGCGGTATAAACCGGACCCTATCCGTTCACAGTGCGCATTACTCGTTGCCGAAAGGAGATTGCCATGTACATCCGTAATCTTCGTAAATCCTTCGCCGGACTCGCAACATTCCTCTTGATCCTTCTGCACACGAGCGCCTTCGCGCAGCAATCCCCTGCCGCCGGCCCGAAGCACAGTCTCTGGAAAGTGAGCTCCAAAACCAACACGGTCTACATTCTGGGGTCCGTGCATCTGCTGAAACAGGGCGATTATCCGCTGGATCAGGTCTTCGAGAAGGCCTACGAGAACTCACAGCAATTGTATTTCGAAATAGACCTCGACAACGTGGACAATCAGAAGCTCCAGCAATTGACGGTCGATAAAGGCACTTACGGCAGCATGCAGTCGCTTTCACAGACGATCTCGAAGCAGACCTATGAACTGGCGAAGCAAAGACTGGCCGGCCTCGGGTTGAAAATCGAGCAATTCGAAAGGCTCAAACCGTGGCTTCTTGCTACGACCATCGCGGTGGCCGAACTTCAGAAACTCGGCTACGATCCCGGCGAGGGCGTTGACCAATATTTCTACAGGAAAGCCAAGACGGACGGGAAAAAAGTAGACGGTTTCGAGACCGCCGAGTATCAACTGAACCTCCTCGCCGACATGCCGGCACGCATGCAGGAGGAGATGCTGCTCCAGACCTTAAAGGACCTCGACGAAACGAGCACGCAAATTGCCGCGGTCGTCGATGCGTGGAAAGCCGGAGATGCGGTTGCGCTCGATAACCTTCTGCTCAAGAGCTTTAAGGATTTCCCCGACGTATACAAGACGCTTGTCGTCGATAGAAACATGAACTGGCTGTCAAAAATAGAACCCCTGATCGGCCGCAAAGAAAACGTTATGATCATCGTCGGCGCCGCGCACCTGGTGGGCAAAGACGGTCTCATTGCAGCGTTGAAACAGAACGGATATCAGGTGGAGCAGCTCTAGAGAACGCCGTTCGGATAGGCGGGCCTGCGCGTGTGTATCGTCGCCACGTAAAATCATCGGTTGACTTATTTCCTGTAAAGTGGGATTATATATAAATTCGCACGGTCGCAAAGACTTTGGACTTTGCGGCCTTTTTTTATTTGATGCGCATGAACAATTTTGAAGGCTGCGATGGCTAACAAACAATCCTATTTGGAAAAATTGGAAGTGATCAGGAGCAACCAGCTTGCCGCCGGCCTGATTTCAGACCGTTTTCCCGCGGTATCAGGCATAATATTTCATATGACCTATTATCAAAAGATGACGAGCCCGGTTCTCATGGTTCGTACGGTCAACTTTTTCCCCTCCGATTACGCCTGTTTTCATATGGAGTGCATGAGAGAAGGATGCGCCAACGGCGGTTTCGATCTGACCCCGGTGGTCCAGCGGATGATCAAAAATCACAGGAAGTCGGAGAAGGGGAAAATAGTCTGCAAGGGGTCGGGCGACAAGCTCGCCTCGGGCCACGCCAGCATCGTTTACGAAGTCAGTATCCAGTACAACAAGGACGTCAAATAAACGCTTCCCGCCGAAATGTACTGCCTCGCATCCCTCCTGGCGGGCCGCATAACAATCGTTACTTATCCACTTTCTTACGCTAACTCATGACCGCAGAACGCCGGAATTGCTTTGCGGAAAGCGGACGGGCATAGTATAATCCCTCCATGTCCCGGAAATTGAAAGAAAAAGTCGACGCCCTTCTATCCGCGGAACGCGGAACCATCTACAAGGCCCGGGGAGCGGAAGTGGAGATCGCTCTTGCGTACCCGAACACGTACCACGTGGGCATGTCGAACCTCGGGGTGCACCGTCTTTACTCCATTCTGAACAGCAGGCACGATACGGCGTGCGAACGGGTCTTTCTTCCCGACGAAGAGGACATCGAAGAGTACGATAAAACCGGCACGCGCCTGTTTTCATTCGAAAGCAGGCGGCCGGTGGCGGAGTTCGACGTCCTTGCCTTCTCCGTTTCATTCGAGCAGGACTACCTGAACGTCCTCGAAATGCTCAGGCTCTCGGGCGTTCCCGCTGATAAGCATGAACGAACGGACGGCCATCCGCTCGTCATTCTCGGCGGCATCTGCTCGTTTTTTAACCCTGAGCCGCTTGCGGACTTTTTCGACATCGTGATCATCGGCGAGGGAGAAGAGGTTGCGCTGGAGTTTGTGGACGCTTACAAGGCGAACAGGCGCCGAAAGCGCCCTGAGCTTCTGAAATCTCTCTCGCGGATAACGGGGGCATACGTGCCGGAATTCCATGAAGTCGCGTATAACGAAGACGGCACGATTAAAAGCAGAAAAAGCCTCGAACCAGCCGCCCCGGAACAGATCAAAAAGCGGGTGTTCAAAGGGTATGAAACATCTCCCGCCGCGACGGTGATCCTTACGCCGGACACGGAGTTCAGCGGCATGCGCCTCTCGGAGATCACGCGGGGCTGCGGAAGGCACTGCCGGTTCTGTATGGCGGGCTACATCTATCTTCCGCCCCGGAACCTGAGGATCGACGAGGCGAAAAAACAGGCGAAAGAAGCGGAAGACAGCTGCGGAAAGATCGGTCTTGTCGGAGCGGCCCTGTCGGACTATCCGAATATCGATGAGCTCTGCGCCGCCATCGAGGGCGGCGTGTCGGTGTCGTCGCTTCGGGCCGACTCGGTGGGCGGGACGCTTATCGACCGACTCGCCAAAAGCGGGCACAAAACCGTCGCGATCGCGCCCGAGGCGGGCTCCGAGCGACTCAGGAAGGTGATCAACAAGGGCGTGAGCGAAGACGACATCCTTCGGGCTTCGGACATGATTTTCGGCCGCGGCATCCCGAACTTGAAGCTCTACTTCATCATCGGCCTGCCCACCGAGACGCAGGAGGACGTTGAGGCGATCGTCGCGCTTGCCGGAAAAGTGCGCGACATGCAGCTGAAACACGGGCGGCCCGCGGGAAGGATCGGCAGGATCACGCTCAGCGTGAACTCCTTCGTGCCCAAGCCGTTTACGCCGTTCCAGTGGGAGCCCATGGAACGGGTCGAGAGCCTGAATAAGAAGCTGCGGTATCTTGAAAAGGCCGTCAAGAAGATCGGGAACATGAACGTCATCCACGACCTGCCCAAATGGGAGTACGTGCAGGCGCTTCTTTCGCGCGGAGACAGACGGGTGGGACGCCTCATCTCGGCCGCCCACGGAAAGGGCGGCGACTGGAAAGCCGCAGCGGGAGCTCTCGCGATGGACACGGACTTCTATGTTACCCGCAGGCGTGATTTCACGGAGATCCTGCCCTGGGATTTTATTGACATCGGCGTGAGAAAAGAATATCTTATGAGCGAATATAAGCGGGCACTCGAAGGCAAGTACACGCCGCCCTGCAGGGTTGGGTCGTGCACGGCGTGCGGAGTGTGCGAAGGGAGAAGCGCCACATCCGGAGCACCGCATCCCAAATAAGCACCAAGTCCCGCATTACGGCGTTTTGGAAATTGAGATTTAGAATTTGGATATTCTTCGGGTTTGTGATTTTGGGATTTGGAATTTTGACGGCATGACCGGCATTCATTATATAACCATTCCCGCACTTGATCGGACCGGCATGATAAAGCATGCCTTCACCACGAGACAGAACGGTCTCGGGTCGAGAAATAACGGGATAAAACATCCGGATGACTGGAAGGGGGTTGCGGAGGCATTCGACGTCAGCGTTCACCACGTTATAACCGTGAATCAGGTGCATGGAGATTCCGTCGTAAAAATCACGAGAGAGAGCATATCCGCCGTACGATCGAGCCAGGCCGATGCCATCATTACGAGCGTTCCGGGAATTGCCGTCGGCGTCGAGACCGCGGACTGCGTGCCGGTCCTGCTCTTCGATCCGGCTGCTCCCGCCGTGGCAGCAGTACACGCGGGCTGGCGAAGCACGGTGAAGAAAATCGTACAGAAGGCGGTGACAGAGATGCGTGGGGAGTTCGGCTCCGATCCCGCTCACATGACAGCGGCCATCGGGCCGGCGATCGGTCCCGAGTGTTACGAAGTGGATGAGCCGGTCATGGGGCCGGTGAGGAAGGCGTTCATGTTCTGGGAAGAGGTCGCGTCGCCGAAAGGAAACGGCCGCTGGAGCCTGGACCTCGTCAAGGCGAACAGGATGGAGCTTCTGCAGGCAGGCCTGTCCGAAGGGAACATTCACGTCCTTGGCCTCTGTACGTCGTGCCGGAAAGACCTGTTCTACTCGTTCCGCGCCGAAGGCAGGACCGGCAGGATGCTGTCGGCGATAATGATAAAACCGTAGTGAAATTTTTCTTGCAAAGCACGTTCACGCTCTGCGTGCTGTGCGCCGGGGGGAGGGCCAAAGGTCATATGTCGGTGGCAGATAATCTCAAGACGGTAATGGATAGAATCGCCGCTGCGGCGAAGCGCGTGGGGCGGGACCCGTCAGCGGTCAAGCTGGTCGTTGTTACCAAGACCGTTGATATCGACAGGATTCGCGAGGCCTCGGCGGCGGGGGCGAGGATCTTCGGCGAGAACAGGGTGCAGGAAGCCCGCGGGAAAATTGAACAGCTCGGCCGAATTGCGAGCTGGCACCTGATCGGCACCCTTCAATCGAACAAGGCGAAATACGCGGTCAAGCTTGTCGATCTCAT
>JAWOJY010000023.1:0-6289 GCA_033854515.1 Nitrospirota bacterium | reverse complement strand
CGGAGTGCCAAGAACGGGAGAAACTGCGTAGAGCAGCGTGAAGATGTACTAAATAAAAACGGGAGACCTTGGTCTCCCGTTTTGTTTTGTTCTCGGGTTGTTATCTCCAGCCGCCACCACCACCGCGGCCGCCCCGACCGCCGCCGCGACCACCGCCTCCGCCATAGCCGCCGCCACCGCCGAACCCGCCCCGGTCCCGCTCGCGCGGGGGACGGGCCTCGTTCACGGTGATCGTCCGGTCCATGAGCGACGTGCCGTTCAGTGAGGAAATGGCCTTTTGAGCATCCTCTTCCGTTGCCATCTCAACGAAACCAAAACCCTTTGACCTGCCGTTCGTCGGGTCGATGATGAGCTTTGCCGAAGCGACCTCGCCGATCTTCGCGAACGTGTCACGCAGATCATCCTCTGTGGTGCTGTAAGACAGATTGCCAACGTACAACTTCTTTCCCATGGATCCAGCCCCTCCGTATGTGAGATAGCAACGAAAAAAGCCGCAAAACGACAAGGATTTTGCGGCTCAGGCACTCGTCGAAAATGCGACATCGTTCATTTACCAGTAATTTTAGCTGTAATATCCTTAATTGTCAATCACGACCGCACGTTTTATTTGGAGCATATTCTATGCTCTGCATGTACGGTCACTTTGCCCTGAATGCCCGCGAGGCGGAATCCCGTGCCCCTGTCTGAGGTATGCAGCATTGACGGAGCCTCGGGCTTTGTCGAAGGGATCCACGGATTTCCCTTGCTTAATGGGGGAGAAACAGTTAATATGATGCAAAATTCATCGTGCAATTGCCACAACGTAATCCGAAAGTTCTCGTTCATCCATCCCGTGGTGTTCCCCTGCGACAACGTTTGTGTCAATCATTCAAGGAGTTAGGATAGTGGCCAACAACAGTGCTCTTCCCGGTCTCACCATCAAGGGGCACCGCATCCAGCTTCCGATCATCCAGGGCGGTATGGGCGTAGGTGTATCTCTCTCCCCGCTTGCGGGTGCGGTTGCCCGCGAGGGAGGGCTGGGGCTCGTTTCGAGCGCCTGCCTCGACCGGCTGGTCTCGAAGCGCATGGGGAAGAAATTTGATTCCTACCAGGCCGCGTATGAGGAAGTGACGCTGACCAAGGCGCAGGGCGGTTTTGCCGGGATCAACATCATGTGTGCCCTCGCACGGGACTATGAGGCCTCGGTCCGCGGCGCGCTGGATGCCGGCGCTCATGCCATCATCTCCGGCGCAGGGCTTCCGCTCTCGCTTCCGGGGATTCAGGCTCCGAAGGACACTGCATTGGTGCCGATCGTCTCATCGGCACGGGCGCTCGACCTCATTTGCAGGAAGTGGGAGAAGTTCGGCTACCGGCCCGATGCCGTGGTGCTGGAAGGGCCGCTGGCAGGCGGCCATCTCGGATTCAAGATCGACAAGGTGGACCTCGAGTCGAACAGGCTGGAGAACCTTTTGCCGCCGGTGAAGGACATGGCGATGAAGTATGGGAACATTCCGGTCGTCGTTGCCGGCGGTATCTATACCCACGACGACATCGTGCGGTTCATCAAGATGGGCGCCGACGGTGTCCAGATGGGCACGCGCTTTCTCGCCACCGAGGAGAGCAGCGCATCGGCGGAGTACAAAGGTGCAGTGGTGAAATGCACCGAGGACGACATCATCGTCGGACATGACCCGGGCTCTCCCTGCGGGCTTCCGTTCCGGGTGATCAAGCAGTCGCCCATGTACGTTTCTGCGATGAAGCACCTCCGGAAACCGAAGTGCGACAAGGGGTATGTCCTCCTGAAGGATGCCGAGGGCAAGTACACCAAGTGCCCGGCCAAGGAATCGAACCTCCATCACTTCTGCATCTGCAACGGACTCCTGAGCTCTGCAGGCTACAACCGGGACGTGGAAGAGCCGCTGTACACCGTTGGCACCAACGCGAGCCGCATCGACCGCATCCTCCCGGTCCGGGAGCTCATGAATGAACTTACCGGCCGGGTCCGTGCCTCTCTCGTCCCGCAGCCGGCGTAACGCCTTCGCACCCCTTCCGCGGAAAGTACGTCTTGCTTTATCGCCATTCGTGATTTATAATCTGCGCCGAATAGAGACAGACGCACGAGGACAGAGTACCGACGACAGACAGCAGATCGGTCCTTGTTCGTCTGTCTTCTGAATATCTGTCATCTGTCTTCTTCTTGCGGAGGTCCTGTTTGGCAGCTACGTATACAGCGAAGGATATCACCGTCCTCGAAGGGCTCGAACCGGTCCGCAAGCGGCCGGCGATGTACATTGGCACGACGGACGTGCGGGGGCTTCATCACCTCGTCTGGGAAGTGCTGGACAATGCGGTGGATGAGGCTCTGAACGGTTTCTGCACCCAGATCACGCTCAGGATCGAGAAGGACGGCGGTGTGACCGTCACGGACAACGGCCGCGGCATCCCCGTGGACATCCACCCCAAGACCAAGCGGCCCGCCATCGAGACCATCCTCTGCACGCTTCACGCGGGCGGCAAGTTCGACCACACTGCGTACAAATCCTCGGGCGGACTGCACGGCGTGGGCGCCTCGGTCGTGAATGCCCTCGCCGAGGTGTTCGTGGCGACCGTCTGGCGGGACGGGTACGAGTGGAAGCAGGAGTTCTCCCGCGGGAGGCCGAAGGGCAATCTCAAGAAAGGCAAGCCCACGGACGGCCACGGCACGGAGATCTTCTTCCGGCCCGACCCGGAGATCTTCGCCAAGACCCATTTCAACGCCAAGACCATCCTCGAGGTCGCGGAGAGCAAGGCTTTCCTGAACAGGGGCCTCAAGATCACCATCGAGAACGTCCGCGACGGCGAGAAGCCCGTCACCTTCAAGTACGACAACGGCATCCAGGACTACATCAAGCGGGTCGTCGCCGACACCACGGTGGTGAACGCCGAACCTTTCTATTTCGAGAGGGAGGACGATTTCAAGGTCGAGTGCGCCATCCACTGGACGCTGGCTACGGACATGGAGATCCACTCCTACGCCAACTCGATCAATACCTCCGACGGCGGGACCCATGAGCTGGCCATGCGGGCCGGGCTCACCAAGGCGGTGCGTGCCTACGCGGAACGCAAGAACCTGATCCCGAAGAACATCAAGGCCATCGCACCCGAGGACGTGTACGAGGGGCTCTACGGCATCGTCTCCGTCCTGGTCAAGAGCCCGCAGTTCCAGGGCCAGACCAAGGAGAAACTGAACAACCCCGAGATCGCATCGCCCATCGAGAACTCGGTGAAGAACGCCTGCGAGGCTTATCTGCTCGCGAATCCCACCATGGCGGATGCTGTGGTGAAGCGCGTGCTCCTTGCTGCTGAGGCAAGGCTCGCCTCCCGGGCGGCCAAGGACAGCGTCACCCGGAAACTGTCGACGCTCAAACTGAACCTGCCGGGCAAGCTCGCCGACTGCTCGTCGAACAAGGTGGAGGAGTCGGAGCTCTTCATCGTCGAAGGGGACTCGGCGGGCGGCTCGGCCAAGATGGCGCGGGACCGGAAGAATCAGGCCGTGCTGTCGCTCCGAGGAAAGATCCTGAACGTGGAGCAGGTTGCATCGCTCGAGAAGATTCAATCGAACAACGAGATCAAGAACCTGCTGGCCACCTTGGGCTGCGGCGTGGGGAGCCACTTCGACATCAACAAGCTCCGCTACAACCGCATCATCCTGATGACCGACGCCGACGTGGACGGCGCGCACATCAGCGTGCTGCTCCTGACCTTCATCTACCGGTACATGCCGGAGCTCATCAACAAAGGCCATGTGTTCCTTGCCATGCCGCCCCTCTACCGCATCGAGGCGGGCAAGGAGGTCTTCTACGCCATGGACGAGATGGAGAAGGAAAAGATCCTGGCAAAGCTGAACGGCAAGAAGGTGGAGGTCGGCCGGTTCAAGGGATTAGGCGAAATGAACCCCGAGACGCTCAAGGAGACCACGATGAGTCCCAAGACCCGCAGCCTGATGAAGGTGCAGGTCATGGACCACAAGGCCACGGGCGACGTGTTCGAGCGGCTCATGGGAAAGGACCCCAAGGCGCGGTTCGTGTTCATCAAGGAGCGGGCGGAGTTCGCGGAACTGGACATTTAGTATCAGCGCGCAGTGCATGGGCGGAGCACGCCTTTTTTCCTGTCATCGTCATTTCTTAACCCTTTTGCTGACTGATCCCCCGAAAGCTAAAAACGGCCGTCACAGGCGCTGTTCAGTCAGTATATCGCCATCCGGACCCCGCGTTATTATTATTTCCGATTGACACTCCTCAAACCTATCTGGTATATTACTAAAACGCTTATTTTGCAAGGGATTTTATGTTCAAGCCTTCCCTCGAAGAATTTAAACAAAAGACAAAAAAGGGAAATCTCATCCCGGTATACCGTGAGATCCTCGCCGACATGGAAACGCCGGTGTCGGCGTTCCTGAAGATAGACGACGGGCGCCATTCGTTCCTGCTCGAAAGCATGGAAGGCGGCGAAAAGTGGGCGCGATACTCCTTCCTGGGCAGCCGGCCCTCGATCGTCGTGAAAAGTTCCGGCCCAAAAGTCGAAGTGTTGAGAAACGGTAAGGTCGAAACGCTCTCCTTCGTGAAGGACCCTCTCGAGATAATCAAAAGCGCGCTCTCCGCATACAAGCCCGTGCCCGATCCCGCGCTTCCCCGCTTTTACGGCGGCGCGGTGGGCTTCATGGGATACGACGTGGTCCGCTTTTTCGAAGATCTCCCGGTACGGGACAAGGAGGGGCTCAACGTACCCGACGTCTTCTTCATGATCACGGACACGCTCGTGATCTTCGATAATATCAGCCACATGATCAAGGTGGTATCGAACGCGCACGTAGACGGCGCTCCGCCCGAGGCGGCATACGAAGAAGCAACGGCAAAGATCGACGACATCGTCAGGAAGCTGAAATCGACCGTCAGGCGTGAGGCGCCGGGCGTGAGGCGAAAAAAATCGAAAGAGCACACTTTCACGTCGAATTTCACGCAGCCGCTGTATGAACAGGCGGTGCTCAAGGCCAAGGAATACATAAAGGCGGGAGACATCTTCCAGGTGGTCCCGTCGCAGCGATTCGAGACGAAGATCAATACCGAGCCTTATGAAATCTATCGCGCGCTTCGACTCATCAATCCGTCTCCCTATATGTATTTTCTCCGCTGCGGCAACGCGACGGTCGTAGGGTCCTCCCCCGAGGTGATGGTGAGACTCGAGAGCGGAAGAATCGACCTGCGGCCCATCGCCGGCACCCGCAGACGCGGCGCGTCCGAAGAAGAGGACAAGGCGCTAGCCGCCGAGCTCCTGGCCGATCCCAAGGAACGGGCCGAGCACATCATGCTCGTCGACCTCGGGAGGAACGACGTGGGGCGGGTGAGCGTCCCGGGGACGGTGAACGTGAGCGAACTCATGGTCATCGAGCGTTACTCCCACGTGATGCACATCGTTTCGAACGTGCGCGGAAAGCTGTCGGACGACAGGGACGCCTTCGATGTGGTCCGCGCCTGCTTTCCCGCGGGCACCGTATCGGGCGCTCCCAAGATCAGGGCGATGGAGATCATCGACGAACTTGAGCCGACGCGCCGCGGCCCCTACGCGGGCGCCGTCGGGTATTTCGGGTTTTCCGGCAGCATGGACACATGCATCACCATCCGCACGCTGATCATTCAGGATGACACAGCATACATCCAGGCCGGCGGCGGCGTGGTTGCCGACAGCGACCCGGCTTCGGAATACCAGGAGACGGTGAACAAGGCAAAGGCCATGCTCAGAGCCGTGGAAATGGCTGAAGCGGGATTGGATTAATGATGTGACGGCAACGAGGCCCGTATCGTCAAGCGTCAAACGGTAACGGAAAACTTCCAGCCGGATGACGTAGCCGAACCACGAAACGGGCATCGTAACCGTTACCGTTGAACGATAATTGTACCGAGTCAGGAAGAAATGCCATGCTTTTAATGATCGACAATTACGATTCCTTCACCTACAACCTCGTCCAATATTTCGGCGAGCTCGGGCAGGACCTGAAGGTATTCAGGAACAACAAGATCACGCTTGCCGAGATCGAGGCCATGAAGCCCGAGCGGATCGTGATTTCGCCCGGCCCGTGCACGCCGAAGGAAGCTGGCGTCTCGATTGAGGTGATCAGGCACTTCTGCGGCAGCGTTCCGATCCTAGGGGTCTGTCTCGGCCACCAATCCATAGGCGAGGCCTTCGGGGGAGATGTGATACGAGCCCCGTATCTTATGCACGGGAAGACATCAATGGTTCATCACGACGGCAGGACCATTTATGAGGGGCTGCC
>JAWOJY010000022.1:0-6836 GCA_033854515.1 Nitrospirota bacterium | reverse complement strand
GAACCACCTCGGCCTCTGCCCGGAATGCCCGGACTGCGGCGGCCTGCTTGAGTTCGGCGAGGGCTGCGCGTTCTGCCGGGGATGCGGGTTCTCGAAGTGCGGATGATCGGACTGCGGAGTGCGGAGTGAAACCGGCACATCGCCGGTGAAAACGAAAGGGCCCGTACAGCCGAATGAATTCAATCCTTAATCCGGTCCGTAAAATGCGTTCCTATCAAAAAATGCCGGGAGGGGTATTCTCTTCCGGCTTTTTTGCGCGTGCATTAAATTTCGGAATTGAAATGCGTTGCGTATGATCGACGTTGAAAGCAAGAAGATCGTAAGAAGTCGGATTTTATCCCCTGTTGCCTTCAAACTATGAAAAAACACGGAAACGATCCCGGGGCGCTATGAGCCGCAACTCGCTGTATTTTAAAGGAGAATATGATGATACTTGATGAGGTTATCCTTGAACTGTACCGGCTTGCAGAGACGAGGAAATGGAACGGGCAGAGGACCGATAAGGCCCTCTTCGCGGCTATAGAAGGCATGGAGCATCTCTTGACAATCCGGCTGGCGGATAAGAGACGGAGCGCAAAGGCGAACACGGGCAAAAAGCAGCCTCGCCTGTGGTCGTAAGCGCAATATTATTTCCGAAAAAACTTGACATTTCTTGAATATGCTTTTAAATTATCAATAAATAGTGAAAAATAAAAGCATGCGGGCAGGCTTCTTTGTATTCCGTCGCAGGTTGCTTTTCACAGCATCTCAATTAACCCGGCCAGGAAGGGTTATCTGGTCATAAGGAGGGGGTAGGCGTATGGATATGGAGAGAGTCATGCAGTACGAGTGCAGGGTGTGCGGCAGGAAGATCGACGTGACGAGGACCGGGGAGGTGTTCGAGGAGCCAGTATACTGCTGCGGCGTTGAGGCCATTGAAGTAGGGGTGCAGGAAGAACTCGGCATACCCCCTGCACCGGCTGCGCCCGCTGCAGTGAGAAGGCCCGCAAAGAAGGCAGCCAAGAAGAAGGCCAAGAAGAAAGCCAAAAAGAAGGCTGCCAAAAAGGCGGTAAAGAAAAAAGCAGGCAAGAAGAAAGCGGCCAGAAAAAAGGCGGCGAAGAAAAAGGCCAAGAAGGCCGCCAAGAGGAGAAGGAGATAAGTTCCGGCATTATCATTTGGTAATTTCCTGAAAAGCCCCCGTCGAAAAAACGGGGGTTTTTTGTCCTGTCCGGCCGTGGGCCCTTTCGCCGAAGGCCGCGCCTTTTCCCGTAAACCCGCCTCATCCGACCGTATGCATCGGAAAAATTTTCTTGACATTTTTTGAATTAAGGTTATTATTCACCGGTTTGTGATAATTTTATTCGGAGGTGACGGGTAATCATGGCTGAAATGAGCAAAACTGCAAAGGCTGCCACGAAGAAGGCGATTGTGAACCTCAATGTGCCCCAGTGCTGCGGCAAGCCCATGCAGGCGGCGAAAATGATGACCTCGACCGGCAAGGTCCGCGGCATGATGTGGCTGTGCGACAAGTGCTGGAAAGAGAGGGCGATATAAGAGTGTCCCTTACAACAACTGCGCAAATGACAAGGCGGTGACCTGTTCACCGCCTTTTGTTTTGTGCGCGCCTTTTCTTCCGGTATATTATTTTCGGCTCAGTCGTGATATCGACTGCGGTTTCCCGGCAGATAAGCAGACGTGACTGTATAATTTCGATAGTCAATCTACCTTGCAATTAAGCGCCGTTTGTGCTAATCTGTGCACGCTTTAAACAGCCGCGTCCGTGAATGCCGAGCGGCCCGGCGACGCGGTTTGATCCTTTCATAACATTATCCGGAAGGAGCGCTGTTCGTAATCATGGTTTTCTTCCCCAAAAAAGTCGATTTTTTTGAGATATTCGACAAGGCCCTCGACAACCTCTCAAAGGCGTCCATTGCTCTTCTCGACACGTTCAACAACCCCGAGGATTTCGAGAAAAAAGCAAAGGTGATCTATGAGTTCGAACAGGAAGGCGACATCCTGACCCACGACATCATGAAAGAATTGAACAAGACCTTCCTGACGCCCATCGACCGCGAGGACATCCATGAACTGGCGGCGCGGATAGACGACGTCGTCGACCTGATCTGGGGCGCGGTGGACCGTATGGTGGTGTACAGGCTCGACAAGCCGACCTCGGAAAGCATCTCCATCGCCGAAGATCTGCAGATGACCACGGAGATCCTCAAGAAGGCGCTCCGGGAGCTGAGGCAAAAATCGTATTCACACGTGCAGGAACACTGCATCGAAATCAACAGGCTCGAAAACAGGATCGACCGGAAGTACCGTGACGCGCTCGGGAAGCTCGTGAACAATCCGAGCGACCCCGTGTATATCATCAAGTGGAAGGACATCTATCAGCTCCTCGAAGATGCCTCCGACCGCTGCGAAGACATCGCGAACATCCTCGAGTCCATAGTCCTCAAACATGCATGATGCGCTGATCCTCATCATACTTCTTGCGGTTATCTTCGATATAAGCAACGGCTGGCACGACTGCGCCAACGCGATCGCCACCGTGGTATCAACCAAGGTGCTCTCGCCGATGACCGCTGTCGCCATGGCCGCGGCAATGAACATCCTCGGAGCGTTCCTCACGACGGCCGTTGCGAAGACCATCGGCAAGGACATCGTGGACCCCAAGGTCATTACCGACGGAGTTGTTATGGCCGCGCTTCTGAGCGCCTTTCTCTGGAACCTCCTGACCATTCACTTCGGCCTTCCGGTAAGTTCGTCGCACGCGCTTGTGGGCGGGATCATCGGAGGCGCCATGGCCTACGGCGGAACGGGCATCCTGAACATCCTCGGGATAGCGAAGATATTCCTGTCGCTCATCGTTTCGCCCGTCCTCGGAATCATCATCGGCTACGCCTTCATGAAGGCGATCCTTCACTACTTTGGGAGCTATGCGCCGGGCACCATCAACAAATACTTCGGGAGGCTCCAGATCCTGTCGTCGGCGATGATGGCATTCAGCCACGGGTCGAACGACGCTCAAAAGACGATGGGGATCATTACCATGGCGCTCGTGAGCCGCGGGCTCATCCATGCCGTCGACGTGCCGGCGTGGGTGATCCTCATTGCCGCCGTGGCCATGGGTATCGGAACGCTCTTCGGAGGGTGGAAGGTCATCAAAACGCTCGGCGTCAAGATGCTGAAGCTTGATCCTATTCACGGCTTTGCCACAGAGGCGTCGTCCACGGGCATCATCCTTGCAGCGAGCCACTTCGGGCTTCCTGTGAGCACTACGCACGTCATTTCCACCGCCATCCTCGGCGTGGGCGCCACGAAGAGGCTTTCCGCCGTACGGTGGGGCATCGCGGGCAGGATCGTCATGGCCTGGGTCCTGACCGTGCCGGTCTGCATCGGCCTCGCCTACGGCCTTCTCAAGGCCCTCGCCTACTACCACATCGGGTGATTCACGGAATCACGGGCGCCTTCCTCATCTGGGTGAGCCTGAATCAAAAACCCTCTTGCTATCTTAAAACGTCACGCCCGGATAATGTTTTTCATATTCCTTTTGCGCGAGTTCGAAACCCAGTCCGATCCTCTTCTGGATCGTGCCGGCCGAAAAATCGAGGGTGTCTCCCGTGTCTTCGCCGGGCTCGATTTTGATATACCGGAACGCCTTGTACGCCGTTCCGTCCGGTTTTGTGACGGAGACGCCGGGAGGAAGGCTGGAGATTATGTTGTTGATGCTCAGGAACTGCCGCATGTCGGTCCTGAAGATTTCGTCGACGGTTATCTCCGTCAGTGCCCGTTTCGCGATTGTAAACATGTTTTTCGACGCCCCGGTGTCCGTGCCGAGCTTTTCCGGGCTGCAGTTGATGATGACGATTTCGTCCGGGTCGTCATCGATAACATCACCGAGCGGGCTCACGTTTCGCACTCCGCCGTCGACGAGTTGCGCGTAGATCCCTCTTTTGGTCGTGACCTTGCCGACCGGCTCCCAGATCACGGGAATAGACGTTGAAGCGAGGACGGCATTTGCGAAATCCCGATCGTCCGCGAAATCACGCGGCCTGAAGGATGTGTACTCACCGCTCACCAGCGATACGACGCCGAAGCGGAAGTCGCAACCCTGCGTTATATCGCCGAGCCGAACGGTCCTGTGCAGCATTTTCCTGAGCGGGCGGTTGCCGAGCACGGATTTTCCTCCGCAGAGGACCCTCCGGATGGCGGAGCAGATCGATACGCTCCCGGTGTAAACGTCTTCTTTTTTGATCGTGTCCCACAGCTTTTCGAGTTCGCCGAATTTGTCCATGGCGAGCATGACTCCGTTCAGGGCGCCCACAGACACCCCGGAAACGATGTCAAAACCGTAACCGGGGATCTTTGGCTTCACCCGTTCGAAGATGAATTTCAGCGCGCCGACCTGTACAGCTCCTTTTGCGCCCCCTCCGCTCAGAACCAAAGCCCGTTTCATATTTTCCTCCGTCCCGTGAAGATCGGATAGCACCCTCGTTGTTGTATAATATAGCACACAAGTATGGTATACTTTTGCCAGATCGTTATGCGGTGATTCGACTCCTGGTGCGATGCAGTGCAGGGTTTTTTATTGCTTGAAATTCCTGCGGTTCTATCGGATAATCTCTTGACGATATGCATAACAGCGCTCTTTTCCGGGAACAGCCATGAGATGTTCCGGCCCTGTTCCCGCAGTCGTGTGAACAGGGCAGGCGGCGAGCTGCGGCTCATGAACATTCCGAACTTTTTTCAATCCCAGGCAGGCATGTACATAGCGCAGTCCTTCTTTCATGCGCTCATCGCCGTGATCGTAACCGACGGGGCCCTGCGCGTCTGGAAAATCGAAGAACCGGCGGTGAAACAGCGGTTTCGCTTTCTCACAGTATTATTTCCAGTTTTTTCATTCCCCCTCTATCAGCTGATAAATCCCGACAGAGGCTCCCTGCTCTTCCGGGAAGAGGCACTCTTCGACAGCGGCAGATGGCTCGGCATGGAATTGTTCGGGACTGTTCCGCTTCGCCTGCTCTTCCTCATTCTTCTGGCGGTCACCGCGCTCATATTCTTTTTTCAGGAGCTGGTGCCCATCCTCAGGCATGTCTTCGAAACGACACCGGACCTTTTTGAGGAGAATAATCTCGAAGGCAGGGCCGTCGTCAATGAGGCATTAGCTTCTCTGCCCGTGGACGGACCAAGGGTCGTCATCATCGATGACGATGAGCTGGTGATTTTCTCCGCGACCGGGAGGAATGCGGCAATCTTTATATCCACCGGACTGCTCAGGGCGCTGAGTGTGGAGCAGGTCCGGGCCGCCCTGGCCCACGAGATTGCCCACATAGCGCGGAGCGCGAGGCCGGTTCTCCTCGCTGCTTTTGTGCTGAGGATGATCATGTTTTTTAACCCCGTCGTGCTCGTGGAATTCAGGAGGGCCGTCAGGAACGAGGAAAAGATATGCGACGACATCGCCGTCTCTTTGACTGGTAGACCCGATGCTCTGGCGGAGACGCTGAAAAAGTTCTATTCCACGCATGAGCACGCTGCCGATGCCGTAAAAATCCCCGTATCCGCGGAAGTCCCCCTTGAGGAGTACAGTCATGATTTGCAGCTCGAGAGCAGGATCAGGAGACTCGAGCGGGCACCGCGGCAAAAAGCCGACGGCGCATGGTTTCCTTTTGTGCTTGTCCTGATCGTCATGATCGGCGTAAACTATTTTGTCGTCTGACCAGGAGGTGAAAGCTGTGCGCGATGGAGCACGCAGGTTTCTGTTTTTTGCGTTGACCATAGCCGCGATCATAGTCACCTTGAAAACGCTGAACTGGCTTCCTCTGGTGCTTCAAAAAGGCACCTTGAGGACATACAGCAGCGTTGAAGCGGTGAAATCGAAACTGAACATCAGGGATCTGTACGTGCCTTCGTATTTTCCCCAGGGCATCACGTGGCCACCTTCGGAGATATGGGCGCAAACGAAGCCCTATGTCGCGACGCTCATGGTGTTTAACCGTACGGGGACGGGCGATCCCGCGCTCGTCATATCGCAGGCTGCTTCCGGCCGGCTCCCTCTCGACGTCCGCATCAGGATGCTGCAGGTCAAGGAATCGCTCCCCTATAGTCTGAAAGGAAGAGCGTCGTTTCTCGAGGTGGGCGTGTGTAAAAACAACGAGATTTGCAGCAGAATTTCCTGGAACGAGGGGAACTATGCGATGACGGTTGCGATGAAGTCTCCTCCCTCTGAACTCATAAAGATTGCCGAGAGCATGGTGCAGTGACGGTCGTTCAATACGGAGAAAACCCGACAAGCCAGAACCGAAAAGTCGGCTTTCGCAAAGCACGCAAAGAATGCAAAGTTTTTAAAGCAAAATCCCGCCTTTCTCCTTCCGATCTTATCCTCTTGAAACATTAGTAGCATGTTTTTCCCCCTGCGGGCGTAACTGTGTTTTTGGCTGATGGAAGTGAAATCCTATCCCTTCGGAATAATTACATTCTTTACCTTCTTAAGAAGAATGGCGGCATCTGCTTGGACTTTTTTTGGCCTGCCGCTCGTTTACTGTATACATGATTCTAGGACAACTTTCCGCTGAAGAATAGGAGCATGTTCCGATTCTCACGCACGAAGTCATTTGCTATATACAAAGCAAAAAGAAAGGAGGTGGGTACGATGCTTACTTACAAAAACGGACAAACGGTAAGAACAGGCACGTACTGGGATGTAGTGAGCGGACGCAGGATAGAGGTGAGCGGCGAAGCCGTATTGGCAGGAACAAGAGCGTCGACGTACCTCAAGGCGTCGACGGGTCTCATGCTGCTGACCGCGCCGGTTGCAGGATTGCTCTATGTAGTGTTGATGCCTTTCCTCGGCA
>JAWOJY010000021.1:0-50005 GCA_033854515.1 Nitrospirota bacterium | reverse complement strand
GATCTTGGCAAGCGCGATCACGGGGATTACCGCGATCGCTGCCGCTGCCAAGACGACGCTTCTCAAGCGCTTCCTCATGAACGCCTCCTTATTTCAAGTGGCATAGGCAGGTCCCTTCATCCGTTTATTTATGACATCTCTGGCAGTTCTTCGGGTCTTTCACGTCGAACGCCTTCTGCCCGTTATGGCACTTGCCGCAGAAATCTCCTTTGGTGATCTTGTCCATTTCCATCTTGTACGACCCCTTGGCCATCTGGAATATCTGGTAGTGGCAACCGGAGCACTTGAGGCCTTTTTCGTTCACGTGTATTTCATGGCTGAAGAGCACCTGCTTGGCGTTGCCGTTTTTGGGCTTGAATACGATGTCTCCGCCCCCCACACGCTGTGCCAGCGCGGTCAGTGGCAGCATCAATCCTATTACGAGGCAAATAATAAAAATCTTTTTCATAAACCCTTCCCCCTTTCACTGGAAACCTTTACCTGTGTGCCGTTCTCATGATATGAAATGCACCTTTCTGTAAAAAAAATTTACTACTACTTTAGTCTGTAGCAAATTATAGCAATATATTTTTGATTGTTCAAGCCTTTCTTTTGTTTTTATTTTTCCGACTTTCAGAACGTAAAAATCTGATATAATATGAACAGCTTGCAGTATCTATCTTACTTCAGCGAGGTAAACGCCATGTCGAACACTATCTCCCTGGAAGCCGTCAAGAAAGCCTTTGCACAATTGAAGAACCCGGTCAGGCTGGTCCAGTTCGTCCAGGAGGTGGGATGCGAACGATGCCCGGACGCACTTGAGCTCGCACGCACCCTCAAGGCACAATCGAACAAGATCGCGCTCGAAGTATATGACGTGGTCATGGACCGGGACAAGAAGGAGCAGTACGGCATTCAGTACATCCCTGCCATTGCAGTACAGGGCATGAACGGCCGTAGCGTGCGGTTTTACGGAGTGCCCGAGTCGCTGACTCTGAATGTGCTTCTGGACTGCATCGTCGAGCTCTCCACGGGCAAAACATGGTTCCCCGAAGACATCCGCACGACGCTCAAACATCTGGAACGGGACGTCAACATCCAGGTATTCATCGATACCGACTGCCCTCAATGCCCCGTGGTGGCGGAGACCGCGGCACGAATGGCGCTCGAGAGCGAGTTCGTCAACACCGACATCGTCGTGGCGAGCGACTTCCCGGCCCTTATCAAGCAACACGAGATCACGACCATTCCGAAGACGATTTTCGGCGCCAACCTGCATAAAGACGGTCACGTGTCCGAGGCCGAATTCCTGGAATTCATATTCCGCGCCGAAGGTCTGCAGACAAGCAAGGCCAAGCACTGTCTGGTCTGCGGCAAGCCCTCGCCGGATGTCATCTGCACGACGTGCAAGACCCGCATACAGGCCGAAGCGGTCGAGCACAAGCTCAGGACCGAAAAGGGCGAGCGTCATGCGTGAGATGCGGAAGCTTTCCGCGACGCAGCCGCAGGACCCGTTGCCCCGGACGTTTCCATGCTTTGCTCGGCTTCAAAAAACGCAGTTTGCCGTTAAAGACGTTTAAGCCGCCAGGAAACCTTTAAAAAATCAAAACCATCCTACCGCCGAGATGCGAAGGACCCAAAGGAAATTCTGAAATTCGGTTTTCAAACTTTGTGCTCTTCGCGCGGTTCAAAGAGTTTGGTTTTATTTTGCTGGTCTGAGGCAATGCCCCGTTAACGTGTATTTCCCTGCAGCCTGCTGCATGGTTGCATCTATTCCGTCATTCCTGCGAACGTGGGAATCCAGAGACGCTATCGGATTTTCGCCTCCGCAGGAATGACCGCAAAAAGGCTCTGATACTGAAATGAAAATCGCGATGTTTCAGGAAACGAAAGAGGGGAAAAAGGTCAAGTGCGGCCTGTGCTCTCACCGGTGCCTCATTGCGCCCGGCA
Organism: Nitrospirota bacterium; assembly: GCA_033854515.1. GTDB lineage: Bacteria > Nitrospirota > UBA9217 > UBA9217 > UBA9217 > JAWOJY01. Next base: position 48,076 of record JAWOJY010000021.1, on the reverse strand, counting down.
AACGCGGCATCTGCTGGGTGCGCGAGAACACCGACGGCACCCTTTACAGCCTCGTCTATAACAAGGTGATCGCGCAGAACATCGACCCCATAGAAAAAAAGCCGCTCTTTCACTTCCAGCCGGGCAGTTTGTCTTACTCTATCGCCACCCCCGGATGCAACTTCCGGTGTATGCACTGCCAGAACGCCGACATTTCCCAGATGCCCCGTGACCACGAAGGCGCCATTGCCGGAAGGGACGCGCCGCCGGCAGAGATCGTCGAACTTGCAAAGAAGTACCGCTGCGCGAGCATCTCCTATACGTACACGGAGCCGACGATTTACTTCGAGCTCGCCTACGACACCGCGCGGCTTGCCCACGAGGCAGGCCTCAAGAATGTGTTCGTGACGAACGGTTACATCACGCCCGAGGCGCTCGAGACGATCCGGCCCTATCTTCACGCCGCGAATATCGACCTCAAGGGGTTTACCGACGATTTCTATAAAAAGACCTGCGGTGCGCGGCTCCAGCCCGTGCTCGATGCGATCAGGCTCTACAAACAGTTCGGCATCTGGATCGAGATCACAACGCTCGTCATCCCCGGTCTCAACGATTCCGACGCGGAGCTCAAGGGCATTGCCCAGTTTGTGAAATCCGTGGGCGAGGAAATCCCCTGGCACGTTAGCGCCTTTTACCCCACATACAAGCTTACTGACCGTCCCCGCACTCCCCGTTCCACGCTGCAGCGCGCCCGCCAGATCGGCCTTGACGCAGGGCTCCGCTACGTATATGAAGGAAATGTTCCCGGTGAGGGCGAGGACACCTTCTGCTGGGGCTGCAAAAACAGGCTCGTCAGGCGCACCGGATTTTTTGTCGAGGAGAATAACATAAAGGACGGGAAATGCCCTCACTGCGGGACGAAGATAGACGGGATATGGGGATGAACAAGGGCCGGAATGTGCCGTCTCGAATCACGCCCCCTGATCCACAAAGTACGGTTTTCTTTGTTTCTTAGCCTTTCTGATAGCTAAAAACTGTATTCTTTCCTCGGATGCTTCTCCCGGTATTCGAGCGGGCTTTCCCTGAGTCCTTCCGTTCCCCAGATGCCTTTTCTTTCGCGCCGGGCACGAGCTTCTGCTTTCGTAAATCTATTCGCATACTTCACATTCGGCGGGATGGTGAACAGGACGGCGCAGCCGTCGAGGAGCATCCGTTCGTTGATCAGCTCGCCTTGCTGCGTCCAGAGATAGGCAAGGAGGCGGTCGTATTTATCGCTCTTCACGACGTCGGTCTCGACGAGGACCTTCCATCCCGCATCGTACATGAGCGCGATCAGATGGTCCTTCGCCCGCTCTCCCCACGGCCATTGTCCAAGCTCCGGAGCGTCGATGCCGATGAGCCTCGCACGGTATTCTTTGCCGTCGATCCTCACCGTCACTGTGTCGCCGTCGTTCACCTCGATGACGAGCACTTCAGGCTTCGCCGGTTTTGCGAGAGCGGGTTCATAACATGGAGTAAGCGGCGTGAAAAGAAAGAGGACGATTATGATGAAAAGCGAACGAATGATGCGACGGGAATAAATCCGATCCGGGATATCCGTGCGTTGTTGCATTGTAACCCCTTTGTTCAAGCGATACGCAGATAATTATAAATCATTAAGTAGTTTGTCGTTTCCGGTGTCAATCAAATTCGGCTCATTTTCTTTTTGATCGCCTTGGGTTCACTCCATGTTCGTCTTCGCCGCATTATCGGCCTGCGGGGCGCGGTTCCACCACCCGCCCCCGAGCGCCTGGAAGAGCGCTGCCGTGTCGGCAAAGCGCGTGGCCTGCGCCTGGACCAGGCTGATCCGCGCTTCCTGGTACGCACGCTCGGCGTTGAGCAGCGAGAGATAACTTACCGCGCCGAGCTTGAACTGCGTCTGGGTCAGGTCGAGCGTGTCGCGCGCGGCCGCTTCGGCGTCCGCCTGCGCCTTGAGCGTATTCGCGTCTTCCTCAAGGGCGCGCAGAACGTCGGCCACGCTCTGGAATGCCTGCAAGACGGTCGCCCGGTACTGCGCCGCCGCCTGATCGTAGGCCGCGACGGCGGCCCGGCGCTGGGCTGAGAGCGCTCCGCCGCGAAAGACGGGTTGCAACAATCCCGCGCCGAGGCTCCACACCGCCGTCTTGTGGGAGAAAAGATCGCTGCTTGAGGTGGCCATCGACCCGTAGCTGCCGGTGAGCGTGATCTGCGGGTACTGGTTCGCCGTGGCCACGCCGATCTGTGCGCACGCCGCGTGCAACAGCGCTTCCGAAGAGCGGATGTCCGGACGCTGGCGCACGAGCGATGACGGCAGGCTTACGGGCAGTTCTTCCGGAAGCTGAAGCCCGTCGAGATTGAACTCGGGAAGCGCCCCTGATTCGTTGGGCCACTTGCCCACAAGCACCGCCAACTGGTGGCGGGTCTGCGAGAGCCCCTTGTTCAGCGCAGGCAGGGTCGCCCGCGTTTGCGCGAGCTGCGAGCGCTGGGCGAGCACGTCGGTGCGCGTTGCCCCCCCGAGCCGGTACTGGAGTTCGACCAGGCCGAGCTGCTTTTCCTGAGCGGCGATGATATCCTGCATCGCCCGGATCTGTGCGCGAAGGGACGCCTCTTTCACCGCAGTAGTGACTACGTTCGACGTGATCGTGAGATAGGCCCCCTCAAGCTGGAAGCGCTGGGAGTCCACTTGCGATTGCAGCGCCTCCAGCTCGCGCCGCGCGCCGCCGAAAAGATCGAGCGCGTAGGACACGTTCACTGACGCATTGTAGAGCGTGAAGGGACTGAAGGTCGCATTCGGTTGACCGAACTGGGCGCCGGAGATCTTTTCACGGGCTGCTGAGACGTTCGCGTTCACGCTCGGGTAAAGGACGGAGCCGACCAGCGCGTTTACGTTTTCCTGCGACTGCCGAAGCGTTGCCTGTGCCGCCGCGAGCGTAGGGTTGTTTGCCAGCGCCTGGCGGACCATCTGATCGAGCGCCGCAGAATGGAACAATGTCCACCATTGAGCGGGAATCTCCTGTCCCGGCACCAGGCGCTGGGCCGCGCCGCCGGGCCCCGGTGCGGCAGCGGTCTCCGGCGGCAGCGCTGTCGACGTGTACGCAGTCACAGCCGGGGCCTCAGGCATGTGGTAATTGGGTCCCACCGCACACCCGATCAATGCCAGATTCATGATCGTCGCAGCGACTAGAATTCTCATTAAATGAAGAATTCTTATCATTTTTTGACACTCCATGCTTTCCTAATCCGGACAAGCCGGACCCAAAAGCCCATCACAAAGACACCAAGACACGGAAAAAATCAAATATTTCTTTGTGAGCTTCATAACCTTCGCCTGCACCCAGCGCTTACGAGTGCCCCGCGCGAGTGCAGGGTGTGTCTTCGCGGTGAAGAAATGTTTCCCGTTTTGGACAGGATTTGACTTTTAGTCACTGACACTAATAGGGCAGCATTGAAAATAAGTATAAATTGATTATTTTAAAATGTCAATTGAATAATTGACAAATTGCATTCAGTATGCTATTTTACGTTCATGCCTGCAGATGGGGTTAAGAATTTGCATATCAGGACGCGTGAAGACACCGCAAGCCGCATCGTCTCCACGGCGACGCGTCTTTTCGCCGATAAAGGGTATGACGGGACATCCGTCAAGGACATCTGCTACGCGGCGGGCGTGAACATCGCCGCAATCCATTATCATTTCGGTTCCAAGGAAAACCTCTACCGTCATATCATCGAGCAGTTTGCTGCGGAAAGACTGGAGTTCGCGAGAAGAACCCTTCAGGATCCGCAGAATATCGACGACTTCAAAGCGCGCCTGGAGATTTTTCTGACCCAGACACTCGAAACGATGATCCGGCAGAAGGATATTGTCCGCCTTATCCAGCGGGATGTTGAAATGTCGGCTTCGAGAAGTAAAGAAGTGTATCTTAACACCCTTCTGAAGCATGCCGGGAAATTATTGGAGTTTTTTGATCACGCAAGGAAAAGAGGGATAGTGGCTGCCGATGTCAAACCCTTTTCCGCGGCGGGATTCCTCATGAGCGCTATTATCCATCAGACCAGGAACGACGCGCTGGTGAAGAAGTTTTCCGGTCATTCTCTTACGGACGAAACGTATCGCAATCAGTGGATTCAGCAGACGCTTCGCATCTTGACCGAAGGAATCATCGCGAAGTAGCCGGCGAAATATAAAAATCGGGAGGGGAATCAAGCATGGCCGAGAAGAAAAGACCGCCGAAAATAATTATTATCGCAGTAGCGGTCGCCATCGTTGCCGGAATTGCGGTGAAGCTCTTGTTTTTCCGGGGCGTGTTTCTGTACGCAGGAACACTCGAGGCGACAAAGGTGGATCTGTCCGCGCGGATCTCCTCGGCGATCGGAAAGGTGAACGTCCAGGAAGGCGACCACGTCGCGGAAAATCAGGAATTGGTGGTCCTGACCTGCGAGGATATCAAGGTCGCTTCGGATCTGGCGAACGACAACTTCCGGCGGACCGTGGGCCTCTACCGGGCCGGTACCGCGTCGCAGGAAACGATGGACCAGGTCAGGAACAGGAAAGAGGACGCGGACGTCCGTCTCGGCTGGTGCTCCATCAAATCGCCGATTTCGGGCACGGTCCTGAGCCGCTATCATGAACCCGGCGAATGGGTGAACCCGGGGACCAAACTGCTGACCCTGGCGAACATTCGGGACATCTGGGCCTACATCTACGTTCCTCAGCCGGAGGTTTCAAGACTCCAGGTCGGCATGAAACTCAAAGGATATTTGCCGGAACTGAACAATCGGGAATTCGACGGGAAGATCATCAAAATCAACGACGAAGCGGAGTTTACGCCAAAGAACGTTCAGACCAGGGCAGAGCGCACCCGGTTGGTATTCGGAGTCAAAGTAAGCTTTCTCGGTTCGAACGAGCAGGAAATCCTGAAACCGGGAATGACCATTGAAGTAAAATTGCCTCAGTAATTAAAGGACCAAAATGCGGGAACATTTCACAGCGAAGACGCAATGGCCACAGGCCACCGAGAAAGCAAGAAAGACAAAAAATCCGGTTTAAGATGTAATATTCTTCGCGGCCTTCGTGCCTTCGCGGTTCAAGCCTCTTGGTTTATTCGGGTCGGGAAACGCTACATGTCGCAGATGCCTGTTTCCATATCGGTTCACGGGATACGGAAGGTTTTCGGCAAGACCGCCGCCTTGGACGGCGTGACGCTCGAGTTTTCAGCCGGACTCATGCACGGCGTAATAGGCCCGGAGGGCGCCGGAAAGACCACCCTCCTTCGCATCATTCTCGGCCTGATGAAGCCGACGGAAGGAACAGTTGAGTTTCAGCGCGACGGCGAGCGCGTAGATTTCGAAACCATCCGTCCGGGTGTGGCGTACATGCCGCAGACCCAAAGCCTCTATCCCGATCTTTCCGTCGACGAGCATCTGAATTTCTTCAAGGAGCTGTATGGAATACCGGATGATCTTTTCCAAGAAAAACGCGGGGAGCTGCTTCACATTACCCGGCTGGAAGAGTTCGTCGAGCGTCCCGCGGGGCAGCTTTCAGGAGGGATGTACAAGAAGCTGGGGTTGATGTGCGCGCTTTTGAGGTCCCCGACGGTCATGCTCCTGGACGAACCGACGACCGGCGTGGACCCGATCAGCCGGCGGGAATTTTGGGACCTCCTGTATCGCCTATTGGACCAGAAGATCCTGATTCTTGTGACGACGGCATACATGGACGAAGCTGAGCGATGCGGCCGCGTTCATCTGTTGGAGAGCGGCAGGCTTGTTGCCGAAGGCGAGCCGCGGGAACTTCTGGCGCGCGAGGGGGTGCGGAGCTTTGATGAACTTTTCCTCAAGCGAAACGCGCGGGAATGAAAGCGCGGTGGAGGTGCAGGACCTCTCGGTCCGGTTCGGCGACTTCTATGCCGTGAACCGGATTTCCTTCACCGTGCACAGCGGAGAGATCTTCGGCTTCCTGGGCGCCAACGGCGCCGGGAAGACGACGACGATTCGCGTGCTTTGCGGCTTGCTGCGCCCGACAGAAGGATACGTACGCGTCGCCGGAGTGAGTTTCGACCATGGAGAACAGGCGGTCAAATCCAAGGTCGGATACATGTCCCAGAAATTCACGCTCTATGACGATTTAACAGTCGAGGAAAATTTGAGTTTCACGGCAAGTCTCCGCAAAATGGACACGGCAACCTACGTGAGACAACGCCAGGAATTGTTCGACTTCATCTCCTTCGATCGGCCCCTGAATACCATCGTCCGGGACCTGCCCGGCGGAACGAAACAGCACGTGTCGCTCGCCGCAGCGCTGTTGCACGACCCCGAAATCATCTTTCTCGACGAGCCGACGGCCGGCGTGACGCCCGCCTCGCGGAGCCGATTCTGGTCGCTCATCCGGAAGCTCGCCGAAAGGAACAAGACGGTCTTCGTGACGACCCATTACATGGACGAAGCGGAGCAGTGTGATCGTATCGCGCTCATGCGGGAGGGGAAAATCCTCGCGCTCGACACGCCGGACGGTCTGAAGCGATCGGCCTTTCCGATGCCGATGCTGGAGTTCGACCCCAAAGAGTCTTTGAGCTTCGCGGACATCTCCAAGATGTCCAGGCATGAGGTTTTTTTGTTCTTCGAACCCTACGGGCTCCGTTTTCACGCGTCGGTTCGAAGCGAAGAGGAATGGGAAAAGGTCAGGCCGTTCTTCGAGAAGACATTCAATATCCGGCGCATTACTCCGTCTCTTGAGGACGTTTTTATTCACACTGTGGAGGGCAAGGTCCCATGAGCTCCTTTGTCTGGCGCAGGGCGGCGGCGGTTTCCAGGAAAGAGGTTTTTCACATCCTCCGGGACCCATATACTCTCGGCGCCGCACTCGTTCTCCCGGTTTTCATGGTTATTATGTTCGGCGTCGCCATCGAGTTCAACGTGAAAAACGTCGCTCTCGCGGTATGCGACTCGGACCAGACGCAAAGCTCCCGGAGACTGCTCGATACCTTCGGAAGTTCCGAGTATTTCCTGATCCACAGGGTTGTTTCACCGCACGAGGCGGTGACGGACGTGTCCGCGGAACGAGCCCGTGCCGCCCTGATCATCCCCCCGCGGTTCGAAAAGGACCTCTTCGCGGGAAGGGCCGCAGAAGTGCAAATGCTGGTCGACGGTTCCGATAACTCGACGGTGGGACCGGTGCTGGGCTATGTGGGGAGCATCCAGAGCATCGCGTCGCAAAGGATCGCCGGTTTTGAGCGGCCCGCCCCCTATGAGCTTCGAACGCGATTTCTGTTCAATCCCGAATTGAACAGCCGCTGGTTCGTGATTCCCGGTCTCACCGTCGTGGTCATGTCGATTCTTTCGATCCTGCTGACCGCACTCACCGTCGCGCGGGAGTGGGAAAACGGCTCCATGGAACTGCTTTTGTCCACGCCCGTGGAGCCGCTCGAAATCGTCGTCGGCAAGCTGTCTCCCTACGGCGTGCTCGGCGTTATCGCGGTGACCTTTGTCTACGTTATTGCCAGGACGGTATTCGGCATACCCTTCGCAGGCAACATCGCGGTCTTCGGTTTGGGATGCCTGCTGTTTCTGGTGACCTATCTGGCCCAGGGGCTTCTCATTTCCGTCATGACCCGCAAGCAAACGATCGCAATGCAGCTCGCCATGATGTCCGGCATGCTCCCGTCCAATCTTCTTTCCGGTTTTATTTTCCCCATCGAGAGCATGCCGAAATTTTTTCAGTACTTTACGATGATCCTGCCGGCGCGCTGGTTCATGCGGATCGCGAGGGACACGTTTTTAGAGGGCTCAAGCTTTTTCGAACTCGGCGGATCGTTCCTGGCGCTTTCGATTTTCTGCGTGCTCATGATCCTTGTGGCCACGCGCCGTTTCAAGAGGGACCTCGAGCCATGAACCGGACGCTCATCGGATTCATCAAAAAAGAACTGACGCAGACCCTGCGGGACCCCAGAATGCGGGTGCTCCTGTTCGTGATGCCGGTCATACAGCTTACGCTCTTCGGCGTCGCCATTTCGAACGAAGTGAAAAACATCCGTCTCGCGGCTGTGTTCGATTCCAGGGATACGGTCTTGCGGGACATCTATGAACGAAGCATCGCCGGGACGTGGTTCATACCCGCCAAAAGTGAAGAACAGGACCCCTATACGATGATCGAAGCCGGCGACGCCGACGCCGTGCTCGTCCCCCCTCCAGGGGGGTTCACACGGGCGCTCGGTCGCGGAGACGCCCAATTACAACTTCTTGTGAACGCCACGAATGTCCTCCAGGCCCAGTCGGTGGAGGGTTATCTGCAAAATATCATTCAGCAGACAATCAAGGACGATCTTAATATGACCCCGCCGGATCTTCCTATCCAGATCGATACGCGGGTACTGTTCAACCCCGACCTCAAGACATCGGTGTTCATGGTCCCCGGCGTGATGAGCATGCTGATGATCATCTCGACGATGGTGATGGCCAATATCGCAATCGTCCGGGAGAAGGAGATGGGGACCTTCGAGATGCTTATCTCGGCGCCGGTTTCACGGTCCGAAGTCATTTACGGAAAGACGATTCCCTATATCCTTCTGGGAATGTCCAATCTGCCTTTGATTCTCGCGGTCGCGGTGTTCGCCTTCCAGGTCCCGATGCGGGGTTCGCTGCTGATCTTATTCGCCTCGGCCCTTGCCTTTGTCTGCACCACCGTGGCCATGGGGACCCTTGTTTCCACCTACTGCAGAAATCAACAGCAGGCGACCCTTGCAGGGTTTCTTTTCATATTTCCGATGATCATGTTTTCAGGAATGATGTTTCCCCTGGAAAATATGCCGACGGTACTCCGATGGATTTCATATTTCGACCCGCTTGCCCATTTCCTTGGACTTCTGCGCAACATCATGCTGAAAGGCGGGGAAAGGACCTACGTAATCACCCACATCGTTTATCTCGCTGTGCTTGCAATAGCCACCGTGATTGCCAGCTTCCGGCGGTTCCATACGACGCTTGAGTAAATAGGCCTTTCCCCCTCGGCATCACCCTATAGTCGCCTTCAGGTTCAAAAGAGGCTCGGATAAAAAAAGCAAAAATTCTGATATACTTGTGTATATCCATATCTCGGCCGCTCTCGCTGCATTTTCACTATTCTATATATAGAACAAAATATAGAACAAAAGGCAATATTTTGCCGAGGGGCACTTTTTCTTTCAAGAGGGAGGTCTTTAAAAACGAAGATGAGACCGTTCAAAGAGATTAAAGACAATTACCGGTTCACGTCCGAACACGAGAAACTGCTGGCCGAAATGCGGCCGATCATGGAAGAGCATGCCGATGAGGTGATGAGCACGCTCCATCTCTGGATCATGGGAACGAAGGGCGCTGCGCAGTTTTTTACGGACGAAACGAGACGGAAGCACGTTTTCGAGTCGCAGAAACAGTGGTTTCTCGATCTGTTCTCCGGCGCCTACGACAACCGATACTATGAAAAACTGATGAAGATCGGGTCCGTGCACGTCAAGTACAACGTGGACTCCCACTACATGAGCCGGTCCGTGAACATCGTGAAGAACGCCTGCACCGATATCATCCGGCGGACGGAAGAAAACACGGAAGATATGGTAAACAAGATCATTGCCGCCGGGAAGATCCTCGACATCAATCTCGACGTGATCACGACCTCCTATATACAGGAAGAGATCAGAACGTATCTTCCCGTGTATAAGGTGAAGAGCGCGCTCATCGATTTTACGGAGAAATTTTCCCAGAGCGCGAACTTCGTGCTCGTCTTCGCCCTGATCGGGCTCACCCTGGCCGTGATCGGACTGTTTGCAGCGGATGTCGTCCATCTCTTTTCGGGCGACCTTGGACAGGGAATTATCGCCGCACTCGGTTCCATGCTGATCCTGTGGCTCATGATCGAACTCATGAACACCGAAATTTCCCAGCTTAAAGGCGGCAAATTCCACATCAGCGTGTTTGTGGGCGTCGCGCTCATCACCGTGATCAGGGAGACAATGATCGCCACGCTCAAGCATGAGAGGCCGGAATCCATATACTACCTTATTGCCGCCGTTCTGGTCATCGGATTTGTGTACTGGATCGTGACCAAAACCGAAAGCAGAAACCCTTAAAGGAGCAGTCAATGCAAAAATACCGCTGCGTCGTGTGCGGGTATGTCTATGATCCGGCAACGGGAGACCCGGACAACGGCGTAGATCCGAGTACTCCTTTTGATGAAATTCCGGACACGTGGGTCTGTCCGGTATGCGCCGCGCCGAAAGACCAGTTTGAAAAAATCGATTAATGGGCCGCGTCGGCCAGCGACGCGCGGGTCAGCTGTCAGAATGCAAAGAGCATGAACCGCAGAGAAGGAGCGACTATGGACGTTGCCATCCCGAAGTCATTGGTACAGGAGCACGAGGAACTTCACGAAGAGCTTGGAGGGGCCGTTGAGGTGGGCGGCAGGACAGGTGACACGGCGCGGGCCCTCCTCGAGGTTCTCCATCCCCATTTTGTAAAAGAGGAAGAATTCGCGCTTCCTCCGCTCGGATTGCTGGCGTCCCTGGCCGAGGGGAAAGTCCCGGCGGAGGCGGCAAGCGTCGTTGTCCTGACCGAGAAGCTGAAGGCTGAGCTTCCCCGGATGCATGAAGAGCACAAGGCCGTTGTCGCGGCGCTCAAGAATCTGATAAGGGCGGCGGAGGATGAAAAGAAGCTCATGTACGTGGAATTTGCGGAGCGACTGATGCTCCACGCCCGAACGGAAGAGGAAGTCCTGTATCCCGCGGCGCTATTGGTCGGAGAATATATCAAGGTAAAGCTGAGCAGATGAGAAAGGAGGGTGTCATGACACTATCGCAGGGAAAGGCAATTTTCATTTGGGGCACGGTGATCTCGACGGTTATCTTTCTCTTTCTGACCTACGATTCTCTCGTCAGGATGCCGAAGAGAACCCATGCTGAAAATCTCAGTCCCCAGGTGGCTTCGGGCAAATGGGTGTGGCAAAAACACAACTGCAATGACTGCCATACGATCCTCGGCATCGGCGGCTATTATGCCCCGGACGTGACCAAGGTGATGAGCTACCGGGACAACGATTGGATGACGAGGTTCCTCAAAGACCCTCAGGCGGTCTGGCCCGCCGCCAGGAAGATGCCGAACCTCCATCTCAAGGACCAGGAGATCGCCGACGTGATCGCGTTCTTCACCTGGGTGAACGGCATCGACACGAACAACTGGCCGCCGAAGCCCGTGGCTGCCGCGGCAGTTACTGCTGCCAAGCCTGGCGAGGCGATCTATATGGCCCAGGGGTGCTCCGCATGCCATACAATAGGCGGGGTCGGAGGGAAGATCGGTCCCGACCTCACCACGGTCGGGGCGCGGCGGAGCAAAGAGTGGATCGAGGCCCAGCTCAAAGATCCGAAATCACATTTTCCGAACTCAATCATGCCGAGCTTCGCCAAGCTTCCGGAGAAGGACCTTGAAGAACTTGCAGACTACCTGTCCAGTCTGAGATGAGGAGGCTCACATGAAATTTCAATCCCAGAAGATTGCGTATAACTATTTTATCGTCGCCGCCGTGCTCTTCGGGCTCCAGATCGTCTTCGGCCTGATCACGGGCGCGAAATATGTGTGGGATTACGACCCGCTTCTGAGCATTCTTCCCTTCAACACCTCGCGCGCCATCCACATCAACCTTCTTGTGGTCTGGCTCCTCTTTGGGTTCATGGGAGGGACGTACTATCTTGTCCCCGAAGAGGCCGACACCGAGCTCTATAGTACGAAGCTCGCGAACATCCAGCTCGTCCTCTTTGCCCTTATCGGCGTCACGGCCATCACAGGCTACCTCTTCGGCTGGACCTGGGGCATGCCGTTCCTGGAGCAGCCGACGGTCCTGAAATTCGGCATTGTCCTCGTTGCCCTGATATTCCTCTTTAATATTTTCATGACCATGATAAAAACGAAAAAGTGGACGGTCATCCAGGGCGTGCTCCTTGGAGGCCTGGTCATGCTGGCAGGCATGTTCCTCTTCGGCGTCTTCTTCATGAAGAACCTGTCGGATCAGTACTTCTGGTGGTGGTGGGTGATCCACCTCTGGGTGGAGGGCGCGTGGGAGCTGGTCGCGGGCTCCATCATGGCCTTCATCCTCCTCAAGCTCACGGGTGTGGACCGGCAGATCGTGGAGAAGTGGCTCTACGTGGAAGTGGGCCTTGTGCTCTTTACCGGCATCGTAGGCACCGGGCACCACTACTACTGGATCGGCACGCCGGGCTACTGGCTGTGGTGGGGAGCGATTTTCAGCGCCCTGGAGCCCCTGCCGATCCTCTTCATGGTGATCGACACGATGCGTACGGTCAGGGAACGGAAGATCGAGATTCAGAACCGGCCCGCCATGAACTGGGCCGTTGGATGCGCGATCATGCACTTCTTCGGCGCCGGCGTGTGGGGCTTCGCGCATACCCTGCCGCAGATCAACCAGTGGACACATGGGACCCAGATCACGGCCTCCCACGGTCACTTCGCGTTCTTCGGCGCGTACGCAATGCTGAACCTCACGATGATGTACTTCGCCGTGCCCCAGATCAAAGGGATCAGCTCATTCGAACCGGGGCTTGCAAGAAAGTCGTTCTGGTTCATGAATTTCTTCATGATCCTGATCGCCCTGGCCCTGGCCGTGGCCGGGATCGTTCAGGTCTACTTCCAGAGGGTCCTCGGGATGGACTACCTTACGACGCAGGGGTTCATGAAGGTCTGGTATGCCGTGTTCTGGGTATCGGCGTGGGGTTTTGCTGCAGGAGTGACGATGTTTTTCATCGATTTCTTCCGGCTTGGCAAGGTCAAAGCATAAAAGCTGTCAGACATAAGGACAGGATGGACATGATGAAGAACAATTCATCTGTTCATTCTGTCCCTTGTTAATCCTCTCTGAATCTAAAAGGAGGACGCCATGAATAAGCAGAAGGTGCTGTTCCGGATTGTATTCGCAGCAGCAATGTTGTCCGGTCTTTGGCTGGCCATTCCGAAAATGACATCAGCCCACTGCGACACCATGGAGGGGCCGGTAGTGGCAACCGCCAGGCAGGCGCTGGAAAAAGGAGACGTGACGCCGGTATTGAAGTGGGTGAGAAAGGAATACGAGAAGGAAATACGCGATCTCTTTCAAAAGACGCTAGTCGTACGGAAAAAGGGGAAAGAGGCAAAAGATCTCGCCGACATGTATTTCTTCGAGACGCTTGTGCGCATTCACCGGGCGGGGGAAGGCGCATCGTACACCGGTTTGAAGTCGGAGCCTGCTGAGCCCATTATCCAGGCGGCGGACAAGTCGCTCGAGAGCGGTTCCGCGGACAACCTCGTGAAGCATGTGGCGGAGGCCGTGGCCAAGGGGATAAGCGAACGATTCAAACGCACTCTGGAGGCGCAGAAACATGCCGACGAGAGCATCGACGCCGGCCGGGAGTATGTCGAATCTTACGTCGAATTTACTCATTACGTGGAACGCCTGTACGCGGATGCCGACGCGCAGAACGCCCCTCATGAAGGGATGAGCAAGGGCGGCATCGAAGGCCATCGGCGGCATTGATCGTTTCAGGCATAGTAAAGATCTTTATATACAGATGCGTCCGCCCGGCATTCTCGCAGGGAGAGAACAGAGGCGGGGCGCTCTTGTATCACTATGACGTAGATCATAACATCTCTCCTGATATATCTGCTATAGTTAGACTATCGATAGAAATTCCATTGTGCATTCTTGTTTGACGGAAACCATGGACAACGAACGTGCATGCTGCGAACTATCCGATGAAGACCTGAGGGCCGCGGTCAAGGACCTGAAAACATATGTCGACGTGACGGAAGAAGACCTCATGAAGATATATGCCGCAGCAATCAGGCACGCGCGGGAACGGCTTGCGTCGCGCGTCCCTGTCCGCGACGCGATGACGAAGGAAGTGATCACCGTGCGGAGAGAAGCCGACGTCCACGAAGCAGCGAAACTTCTCTCGGAACGGAAGATCAGCGGCATGCCCGTGACCGACGACAGAGGCCGGGTCGTCGGCGTCATATCCGAGGCCGACCTTCTTTTCCTCGCCGGCGTGAAACGCGGACATACATTCGGGGACGTCCTGCGTCATGTGCTCGGCGAGCCCGTTCGCAAACGAAAGGCAGGCAACACCGTAGGGGACGTCATGAGCTCTCCTGCCCTGACTATAAGCTCAGATGCGGACATCCGAGAGGCGGCAAGGGTTTTCGACCAGCGAAGGATCAAAAGGTTGCCAGTTGTAGACAGCGAGGGAAATCTCGTCGGCATCATATCCAGGGCGGATATCGTGAGAGTGATGGGACGTTCAACGTGAGATGAAAGTAACGAGGCGTAAGGCGAGGGACATCCGGAGTGCAACCCGAAAGTAGAATAAGAGACTACATCTGCAAAATGAAGGGCGGGGCCAAGTGCCCGCCGGGCGTGGGGCCGGGTGAACTGTTCTGGTCATGGCTCGGCGCTGCGATCGGCATCGGGCTCTGTGGCTATCTCTCGGCGAGGCATTTCGAACCGCGGGACATGACCCTGCTCATCGGCTCATTCGGCGCCTCGGCCGTGCTCGTCTACGGCGCGATTAAAAGTCCCCTTGCCCAGCCGCGCAACCTTGTCGGCGGCCATGTACTCTCGGGCCTTGTCGGCGTCGCCTGTTTCCAGATGTTCGGCAATACGATCTGGCTTGCGGCAGCCATGGCCGTGTCGCTCGCCATCGTCACCATGCTCGCCACGAGGACGCTCCACCCGCCCGGGGGCGCCACCGCACTTATTGCCGTGGTGGGAGGCCCCAAAGTCCATAATCTCGGTTATCTCTATGCCTTCATTCCCGCCGGGACCGGCGCGCTCATACTCCTTATCATCGCCCTGTTCGTGAACAATCTTTCAAAGAACAGGAAATACCCGGAGTACTGGCTGTAGCGCCTTTTTTCCTAAAAATCGAAAGACCCCCGTTCTCAGAGAGCGGGGGTCTTTTTCATTTTAGAGGCGATTATATTCTCCACCCCCGGCGGTCAGTATGCTTCTTTGTTCTTCATCACGTCCTCTATCGTCACCCGGGAACGAAATACGCGATATACCCAGATCTTGTACGCGATAATGATGGGCACGAAGATCGCCGCTACAACGGTCATTATCGTGAGCGTGTACATACTGGAAGACGAGTTGAAGATCGTGAGGCTGTACGCCGGGTCGATGCTGGAGGGAATCAGGTTCGGGAACAAGCCGATGACTCCGGTGAACACCACCGTCACGATAGTGACGCACGATGCCGCGAAGGCCTTGAGGGGGCTGCCCTTGGCGAGGAAAACCTTTATGCCGATAAGCGCGGTCACGGCCAAGATAGGAACTATCAGGAAAAGAGGCGCGTTCATGTAGTTGTCATAGAGCTTCGTGGCGAAAGCGGTGGCACCAAGAAATACTACCGATACGATCAGCAGGCCGGCCCAGAGCTTGCCGGCCAATGCCGTCGATTTCGCACAGAGATCTCCCTCGGTCTTGACGCACACATAAAGACTGCCGTGAGTGAGGAACAGCATTACGAACAGCGCGCCGGTCAGGAGCCCGTAGGGATTCAAAAGGTACAGCAGCGAGCCGTGGTATCCAGCGGCGTCCATGGGCAGCCCGCTGAAGATATTGCCGAATGCCACACCGAAGAGGAGCGCGGGAATCGCGCTGCCCGCAAAGATGCCGATGTCCCAACTCTTTTTCCAGCGGCCGCTTGCACCCTTGCCCCGGAATTCTATGGACACTCCCCGGATGATGAGCGCAAAGAGCAGAAGGAGCAGCGCGGAGTAGAGGTAGCTGAACATTAAGGCGTATGTCCCCGGGAACGCCGCAAAGGTAGCCCCGCCCGCGGTCAGGAGCCAAACCTCGTTGCCGTCCCAGACGGGCCCGATGGTGTTGAGCATGATCCTTTTCTCCGCGTCATCTTTGGCGAGGAAAGGATGCAGCATTCCCGTGCCGAGCACGAACCCGTCGAGCATGAAATATACGGCCCAGAGGACCCCCCACAGAACAAACCAGATGATTTGGAATTCCATCTTACACCTCCTGTTTTGCAGTTTTCAGAAGGGCCGAGAGGTCGTCGTCGGGACCCTTTTTCGCGAATTTCGACAAAAGATAGATGTCGATGACTCCCAGAGCGCCGTAGAGCACGGTGAACCCGAGGAGCGATGCCCATACCTGTATTGTGCTGACCGATTTCGAGACCGCGTCGGACGTCTTGAGCACCCCGTAGACGATCCACGGCTGCCTTCCCATCTCGGCGACGATCCAGCCGAGTTGCCCCGCGATGTAGGGCAGGGGAATGGAAAAGAGCATGATCGCGAGGAAGAGGGGATGCGCCTCGAGAGACCCTCTCTTTGCGTAGATGACCGCCATGAAAGCGAGGACGAACATGGCGAAGCCGAGGGTTACCATCACGCGGAAACTCCAGAACGTGGGAAGCACGGGCGGACGTTCTTCCTTTGGAAATGCCTTCAGGCCCTTGATCTCCGCATCGGGATTGTGAAAGGCGAGCAGGCTCAACAGGTTCGGGACGCAGGGGCCTTCGACTGCGTTGCACTCGTTTTTCGTGTCGGGAATGACGAAAAGGTTGTAGCCCACGCCCTTTTGCGTGTCCCAGAGCGATTCCATTGCGGCGAATTTCGTCGGCTGGGTTTTGGCCACTTCAGCGGCGTGGAAGTCACCGATGAGGGCAACCATGATGATGGCAAACAATCCGAATGCCGCCGCCATTCTAAAGGAACGCTTGAAAAATTCGACGTTATGTTTTTTCAGGATGTGGTACGCCGAAATGCCCATGACAAAGAACGCCGCAATCACGTACCCTGACGCTACGGTGTGCCCGAACTTAAGCCAACCGTAGGAGTTCGTAAGAAGGGCGCCGAAATCCACCATTTCCGCACGGTTATTGCGGAGCACGTACCCGACGGGATGCTGCATCCAGCCGTTTGCCAGAAGAATCCAGAGTGCGGAGATGTTCGTCGCCAGCGCCACCAGCCAGATGGAGAGAGCGTGCACTTTTTTCGAAACTTTTTCCCAGCCGAATACCCACACGCCGATGAATACGGATTCCAGGAAAAACGCCATTGTCGCTTCAATGGCGAGGGGCGCGCCGAAGATATCGCCCACATACTTGGAGTATTCGGCCCAGTTCATGCCGAACTGGAACTCCATGGTAATGCCGGTCACTACGCCGAGGGCGAAATTGATGAGGAAGAGCTTTCCCCAGAACTTCGTCATTTTCAGGTACATCTCGTCACCGCTCGTAACATACCGTGTTTCCATATACGCCGTCAGGATGGAGAGCCCCAAGGTGAGCGGCACGAAGATGAAATGGAACATGCTGGTGACGGCGAACTGCAGTCTGCTTAATGCTATGGTGTCCATAGAAAGCTCCTTTTTAAAAAAAATTATATAGGATTAAATAAATCCTATATAAACGCCAAAAATACCTCAGGTTACGTGTTCAATAATCTTGCAACCGTCTGTTTCTTCAGCCTGTTTTCTACCTCCTTTCGGATATCCATCCAGACCGGGTGGACGGCGCAGGTCGGGCTCAGTTTGCACCGTTTACCGTCGACGACGCAGACGTTGATTGCCGCGGGCCCCTGTACCGCCTCTATGATGGCGAGAAGGGTGATCCCAGCCGGCTTTTTTGCCAGACGGAAGCCGCCCTGTGCGCCGCGAATAGACGCCAGGATCCCGCTCCGTACCAGGCGTTGCAGGATCTTGGCAAGAAAACTCTTCGGAATGTGCATCGCACGGGCAACCTCCGTAACGCTCGCGATCCGGTCGCGTTCCTGCGCCAGATAGAGTATGCATCGAACTGCATAGTCTGTTTCTCTGGTAATCAGCATAGGTTATTTCATGGCCTCAGAAACTTTTCCTACGAGCTTGGCGGACGGTTTCAGGGTCTTGTCGCCTTCCTGCTTCCACTGTGCGGGACATGCTTCTGCGGGACTTGCCGCAAGATGAATGTTCGCTTTTATCTTTCGCAAGAGCTCTTCGACATTTCTTCCCAGGTTGTAAAAGTTGACTTCCGTATTCAGGAGTGTGCCTTCGGGATTGATGATAAAAGTACCCCGGAGGTCGAGGCCCGTTTCCTCGTCGTACACACCGAATAGACGGGATATTTTACCGGTAGGGTCCGAACCCATGGAATATTTGACCCGTTCCAGCATCTTTTCATCACGCTGCCATGCGAGGTGGACGAACTTTGTGTCCGTGCTGACCGTGACTACTTCGGCGTTCAGTTTTTTGAACTCTTCATGCTGCTCTGCCAGAGCAGCGAACTCGGTCGCTCATACAAAGGTGAAATCGGCGGGATAAAAGAAGAGGATGGTCCATCTTTTTGCGGCCTTCAGCGATTCCAGGCTGATTTCTCCGAAGTCGCCTTTTGTAGGCTCAAAGGTTTCGAGCTTGAAATCCGGAACCCTTTGGCCGATCCGGAGACCACAGCATTCTTCACTCATGGTGACGCCCTCCTTGCTTCATATAGGATGTTTGTAGTCCTAATTAAAACCATTTTTGAAACTTTTGTCAAGGCTTTTTTCATGCGTATCGATTTGTCGCATAAAATTACAGAATGGAAATTTGCTTCTCTATATAAATTTTAGCAAATAATTCATATAGAGGACAGGAAGACAGGAGCAGAAAGAATGGTCGCCTTGCGTTGATCAATCCACCGGTGTAACCACCGCCATTACCACAAGCTTCTCGCCCTTGTTCGCCTCGAAACCGTGTGGTTCCATGGGTTCGCAGAGGATACAGGTCTTTTCCTCGGCTTCAATACGCTCGTCGCCTGCGGTGAACGTACCCTTGCCCTGGACGCAGTACATGAGGAGTCGGAGCGGCGCCTTGTGAGGTTCGAGCTTCTGGCCGGGGTTCAGACACATGAGCGCGATGCGCATCTCAGGCTTGTCCGAGAGCATCTCCCGCGACATTCTGTCAGGGTCGAATTTAATCACTTTCTTCAAATCTATTGTCTCCATGATAATCTCCTTTTGGTTAACTATAGCAAATCCACCGAAGATGAGCGCGCTTGCACGGCCATCGCTTTCAAACCTTTGCGAACTTATAGCTCAGATTGAAAATTTAAAACACGACTTAAGTCGTAATAAAATGTCCGTGGGGGGGCACATTCGCCTTTTTTTCACAAGAGGATTACGGAAACAGAAGGCTGAGGAAGGGAACAGTCTTACCACCAGCGCCAAAGGGCGACGATCAAAGTGATAACGAAAACGAGGACAAGGTTCATATAGGCAAAGAAGTAGAACAGGCGCTCATGAAAGGGCTTCACTGGCTTTTGTCCGACCGGGGCCAGCATTCCCACTCTCGGCAGAGTGAGCACTTTATCCTCGCCATGGGGCGCCGTCTTGAGCAGGTCGGTCAGATCGTTTCCGGCCGCGTGCTTCATCACATGCACGCCGTTCTTCCAGAGCCTGCTGTCGGTCACGTCATACACGATGCCCTTGTACGCGATGTAGGCGGGCCGCCCCTCCTTGCCGTCGAAATACGCGATGCTCTCGGAGGTGATGTCCCGGGCGAGCGAGGCAGCCACGGGGCTCTTGAGCTTCTGGCGCAGCTTCGGCCCGATGTATACCGTGACTATCAGCGCGCTCACAAACATGAGGATGAACAGGAATATCTTGATGCTGAGGAGGATGCCGAACCTCGTGGAATAGAGCATGTGCCAGGAGGGCACGCGCGCTATGGTCAGGAACGCTCCGGTCACCAGGGTCACGATCATTGCCGCCCATCCGAGCCTGAGTTCCCCCTTCGGCAAACCCTTCGACGCATAGGCGGGTTTCAGCAGGACGTGGACGTACATGATCGTCCCGAACCACATGATTGCCGCCATGAGGTGGAGATAGCCCGCGCCCAGGCGGACCACCCGCTGTGCCGTGGACAGAGGCCTGTAGCGGCCCTGCGCCTTTAAATTGTCAAGAAATTGCATGCCCTGCCGCGTCAGCGCGCCGCCGCCCATGGCGTCGACGTGGCATGCCCCGCACTCGAGACCCGTCTGGCGCGCATATTCCGGTGTGGCAAAAGCGTACCCGGGTACAAGAAAGCATGAGAAAAGAATGAGTGCGAAGATTATCGAAAATATCCGTCCCGCCGGCATGGAGGCATTATATACAATGAGGTTTCTCTTTTTCAAGAGGGGCAGCGCTTTTCCGTTCTATTAACTTTCGCGAACTTTGCTCCCCGATAGGACGGGAAAGAGCGGCGGCGAGTTACCCAAACTAACCGTCGTGGATTGGCCTACTGGCACAAAAACTGACGCACAACGAAAGCGCGGCCTTGGTTAGGCCGAGGCCGCATTTTCAGAGGGGATGGACCATGAAAACAGTCGATGAACTGATGAGAGAGGCATTCGAGCGGAAGCCCTGGCGCATTCCCAGGAGCGAGGAGTACAAGGCCGGGGTCCGGGCCGTGCTGGAGTACCGGATCAACGGCAAGGGAGAGGTCCTGGCTCAAGGAGCTGGCGACTCCGGAGGAAAAGGCAGCGGAGGACGGCCGAACCAAGATGATGGACTGTTACGACGAGATCAGCGGGCACCTGGATTATCTCGAAGAGCAGGTCTTCTTGATCGATATCGCCATAGAGAGCGATTTTGAGATTGATTCTCTGGTTGCCACGTTGATGGAAATGTCGGACCGGATACGGAAGATCAAGGAGCTCAAAAAGAAATGGTTTGGTCTGTCCGTGCCGGAAAGAAAGCCGAAAGCGGCGTGACGACCTAGCCTCGGCGCTCACATAGGCCGGGGCTTTACTTTTGAAGGGGTGAAGCGTAAAATCGGGGTGTGCGACTTTTCGCTCAGCCGAAGAGATTGCACAAGAGCTCATGAGCCGAGATTACGGATGCTGATATCTTGTCAGTCCCGGATCGGAGGTATTTTATCATGTCTTTTGAAGAGACCGGGTTCGTGGGTTCGTGCATACAACCGTGGATAAAAGAAATTCATGAAAATCACGCCGCTCTTTTCACTGTAGCTGACGAAACCAACAAATTGTGCCAGGGATCTCTTTATGATATCGATGCCCATAATAAAGACCCTCAAGAAATCGTGATAGCGTGCCTATATATACGCATTTTGAGCGACTACCAGTCAATTTACATTCATTGCGAACGCGGAATGATGCCCGAAGCGCGAACAATACTGCGTACTATGTGGGAGGCTATTTTTATCTTGGGTGCAGTTGTCGGGGATTCTAAACTTGCACTCGTTTATATTAAAGAGCATGAGAGAGGTAGATATGGATTCATTCAAAAACTAAAAAAATTGCAGACTAAGCCAGAAAATTACGATCCTGCAGAATTGTTGGAATTAGAAAAAACACTTGGAGAAGAGATTAAAGAAATAGAGAAGTTCACAACGGAAGAATGAGCGAAAAGAGCCGGACTTTATGATATTTATCTTGGCCCTTATACTGTTCTAAGCGGGACTGTACATGTAAAAATCAGCGACTTGGAGCAATACACTATTGTGGACGAAAAAGGGGACATTAAAGATTTTAAATACGAACCGGATGATACTGGAATAAACATTACTTTCGTATCAGCAATAGAGGCTATGCTCCTTGCTGGAAGAAACACGCTGACGTTTTTTAAAATCGATAAAAACAGACAGTTTGACGATTTGTTATCTAAGCTACATAAATCGATTGAGTAGAGCGGATTCAGGGGATAGACCGGCCAGTCGAAAAGGCCAACTCCGAGGCCGCGCTGCGCATAGCGGAGAGTGCTCATGTCAGAGAAATTCTACTACGGGAAAGTGTCTTTTGAACAGATCGTGCCCACTCTTCATTCGCTCGTGATGCTGGGAAAAACCAGAGAGGCTAAAGAATTCGCAGAGGGAGTCATGCTCGAGATCAAGAAGGCAGAGGAAAGGATTATCACGTTCAGGGAAGTAATAAAAAACGAATACGATGCTGGCTGAACCTTCAGCGGGATTGGGACCTGTGGCACGCAGCAAATAAGCACGAATCAGTGGCCGCATTGCGGAAGGCGGGAGGATGGAACGCAAAAAGATCAAATTGCCCTCAGGCAAAAGAATCACGAAAGAGTCAATGGAGGACTTTATCGAGAGTTTGGGCGGACTCGGCGACCTGCCCGGCTACATCAAGGGCGAGTTCGCCGTACTCCGGGCCGAAGAAATTGTTGAAAAAATGAGGCGAAACAATAAAAATAGACGAAAGCGCTGGATAGCCTGATCAGCGAAAGACCGGCCCTCCGTCCGGTTTTCCAGCGCATCCCTTCTTTACGGAGGCCACAGCGCACGGAGGGCGCCTATGCCAAAGAAACCAGCCAAGAAGCTGCAACCGAAAAAACCACGCCGAAAACGGTTTCAATTGTAAATATTCTCTGCGACAAAAGAGAGAAGGGATGGTTACAAGCGCAGTCTCTCTGATAAAACCCCATCGGAAATTGAAAAACGGACTTCTCCGCGTGATCCGCCGAAGTCCTGTCCGGGTGGACACTTCGCAGGGGGCCTTCCTTTCCGTTTTTAAAAGTCGGATTTGCTTATACCGGGGTGCCTGCTCGAAGCCCGTCACCGTCGACGGTCGTGTAGGGCGCTGGAGCGCCTGTCATTATTCCTGCCGCTCTCACCCAGGCGTGAGGCAGACGGAATGAATGCGAATGATGGAAAGTCCGACGGCTGATGCTTCGGGCGTCTTTCTCAACGGGCCCGGCCCCCTGCGATTTGTCGGCCTGTCAATCTTCCATGCTCATTTCAGGTCCTTCCACGTCGACTCTGAACGCAAAGCCGACGTTGCTGGCGGATACATAACCGTCCAGCAGCACTTCGACCGCCGCGCCGTTCACAAGCGTGCCGTCCACGGCAACGGCATCCGTGTAATCGATCGTTACGGTTTTGGCCGTCTGGAAGGTCAGAATGAACGTATGATCAGTCGTATCAAGAGCGGACACAGTGCCTTTTATCTTGACGTAAACGGCAGACGCCGTAATGGTATTCGTGTCGAAATTGATGCTCGATGCGAGCACTTTTACGGGAAGGTTGTTGTCGACTGCAAATTGAAGGAGCTGATTGATATCGGTCTGCGTCGATACGACTCCCGAGTAATCTACGGTAAAGGTTCTGACGCCCATCGTGAGGGTGAACGTCATCGCAGTAGTATCAAGATTGGAAACAAGGCCCGTGATCTCTTCCTTTTGCTGTTCCTCCATTTCGGAAGCATTCAGCGGAAACACGTTCATCGCAACAGTGCACGCCCCTGTTGTGGAGGTCGGATTGCTTACAACAAAGTTTTTGAGGTCGAAATCAAGCGCCACCTTGCCGCTGTGATGCGCCAATACGTTCACGGCTCCGTTAACGTCCAGGAAACAGGCAGTGCCGTTGTCCGGGCACTGCACGGTATCCGGCTGACGCGGGTTGCCCGTGCTGACGAAGTTACACGGGATGGCCGTCGGTGTAGCGGCGCTTATCAGCATTATGCTCCTGTCAAACTCCACATGAATCCTGTTGAAGGGGCCGGCAGAGCAGTTGGCGACATTTAAAAGCTGGAGCACCTGATCGAGATCAGCCAGGTCAAGAGTGACGGGGCCCGTCAGCACATCGCAGGTGGTGCCTTTTCCCGTATTCAAGAGTTGGACGTTCGTGATGGTAGCTTCGGCCTGCTGAAAGCCGGACAGGTTTACGGGGTTCGGCTGGCCCGCCGAGTTGTTCTGGTCGATCGAACCCGGCTGGTTCGTGGCATACAACGCAAGACTGCCCGACGTGGTGTCTCCGGCGCCTCCTCCACCACCGCATGATACGAGGTAAATGGAACTAAGTGCTATGGCTGCCAGGCCGATGAACATGCCTAATAGTACTTTTCTCATAATGTTGCCCTCCTTATCTCATATGGTTGGTAGATACATATTAATATGTTTAGAACGACCACCGATGGTTTGTCAATGGGAGACAAAAACTTGCATAAAGACAAAGTATCAGGAAGTTTCTTTGAAGGATAGACTTGACGGGGCTTATCAGGAGAGAAGTGACGATTGAACGTTCAAAGCGATCGTCATTCGGGGGACTCCACGAACATCGACAGAAAATGCCGATAGTTAACGGGCGCAAGAACCTACAGGCGACCTTCAGCCCCGAAGGCCCCGGAAAACCTTTTCCGGGTAGTAAGATCCAGTTCTATCGTGGACGATCTGAATGGATACAGCAATTTTTCAGGGCCTTCGAGCCTCGGTTCTATGACGTATCTTGCCTGAGCGATATCTTTGAAGCACCCATCCTGCCTGTTTTTCCTGACCCGGTATTTCAACCTCATCGAAAATGCCCCATCATTCGCAGAGATGATGTTATCCATTATGCTTGCGTATCTATCAACATCATCATGATCGGGCACTACTGCCAGGATATTGAGCGATTTATATTTTTTCCTGCCGTGAAGGTAGAGATTTCTGACGGCATCTCCTCCCAGATAGGCGGCATGGCCGGAATCGTCGATAAGGTAATCCACGATCGGGCCGATATGTTCCACATCTTTTTTCTTCAGGAGGTGCTTATATCTTTCAGGGTTTCCTTCGAGCCTGAACAGAAGTGTAGAACCAAAGTGGATCAACAAAGGATCATCATTCAGCGGGTCTTTTGTTTTATGCCGAAACATAAGCTATGAATGCTAGTAGTTTATTACATCCCGGGGAAAAAGGGAAGAAGCATTTAGGCTGCGGGATGACGGAAAAGGCCGATGTAAAGTGACCTTGTAGGATGTCGTGCACGGTTTTGACCGCAGTCCTAATGACCGACGGCGAGGGAAACCCATTTCCCGTCGGCCAGTTTCTCGACAAGGTGAAGCCCGGCGTTCTCCATCGCGTCGATAACTTCCTGTTCCTGGCCGCTCAGCATTCCAGCGAGAACGGCGTTGCCAGGCCTGTTCAGTCGGGTTGAGATTTCCGGAGCGAGCATGATAAGGAGTTCTGAGAAAAGGTTTGCCGTGATGAAATCGAAGCTTTCTTGAGCGGAGGTGATGCCGCCTTCCCGCACATCAATGCTGGCGGCATCGTTGTGGCTGATGTTTCTCCGTGCAGCGTCCACGGCAAGCGGGTCCGTATCCACGGCCACGACTTCTTTGTAGCCCAGTTTGGATGCAGCGATGGCCAGGATGCCCGTTCCGGTGCCGACATCAAGAAAACGCTCGTGTGCCTGTTTGTCGAAAAACTTCTCCATAAGAATGAGGCACGATCTCGTTGTCTCATGGTGACCGGTGCCGAACGCCATGCCGGGATCGATAATAAGATTTATGCGTCCTTCCCTTCTTTTCTCCCAGGTCGGCAGGATGGTGAATCTTTTCCCGATGTCCGCGGGCTGAAGCCCCTTTTTCCAGGACTCGTTCCAGTCCTGGTCCGGAATCAGGACGGAGCTGAAACACAGTGAATGATCGGGGCCGGCCTTTTCAAGGAGCATTTTAAGAAGCTGCAGGTCGTTCGTTATCGTCCTCACATCGGCGCTGTCCGGAAAATAGGCGGTCAGCGCGTCGTCATTTTCTATCATACCGAGACAGCCTTCGTGGGAAAGCCTCTGAATGAGCGTGTCCTTGAATATATCCCCCACTCGTATGGTAAACTCCCAAAACGCCATGCACTGTTCCTTTTCTTATTTTTTATTGTAACAGGCATTTATCCATGCTGTCAATCAGGGCCATTAAGCCCGCTGGCCATGCACTTTGGTATTATTACGTAAAGGGCAGCGTGCCGCAGGAGGCTGTTATTCAATAGAGAATAAATGCAATGAATAAAATAGTATGATAAGGCTCATGGCGGAAAAATGACTGGTATGACAAGATGCTTCACAAGAGCAGGCGTAAAAATAAATAAAAAAACTGATCGAATGCATGGAGGCACTCACACATGAAACAATACATCCTCAAAGAATACGGCTCCTGGAGCGTGATGATCATCTCCTTCTTAGCGGGTCTTTTCACGAGCACAGGGGCCGGGCCCGGGGTCGTCGTGGTGTTCATCGCGCTGACACTGCTCGTCAATTCAAAACAAGCGTTCACCCGCTGGCGCGCCTCCTCTTTGCGGAGGCCGCTTATCGTCTTTCTAACCCAAGTCTGCGCTGCCTCGGCGATGCTGATCGCGCTTTTCGGCGGCGCCACGGTCAAGCTGCTCCCTTTTCTAACCGTGCCTGCGGTTTACCTCCTCTTTAACATTTTCTCCGGAGAGCATTATATCCTTACGGAGATGGCAGGTTTTGCCCTGCTTTCCCTGAGCGGATTGATTGCAAAATTTTCCGTGACCGGCGTCATTGACAGCCGGCTCTATGTGGCCACGGCGCTTTTCTTTATGGCAGGGGTCTTCAAGATCAAGGCAAGGTTCAAGAAAAGACCGCTCGATCGGGTCCTGGCGGCCCTGTATGTTGCCGTCGCCGCTGTCGCGTATTTCGGGATGAACATCTCCCTTCTGGTGCTTACGCCGCTCATCGATAACCTCCTGTTCGCTGTCACGCTATACCCGGCTAAGCTCAAGGTTACCGGATGGATAGAGGTCGCGAAGGGGGTTCTTTTTCTCGCGTTCCTGGCAGTTTTCTATCATTGACGAGGCGGGATTTTTTTCTTGACAAGTCCGTAAGTTACATGGTATTTTACGGGCTCCTGACAAAGCGCAGGCGAGCATTCTGAAGGAGGTTTTGCATGTACGCGGTCATTTCAACCGGAGGAAAACAGTACAAGGTGGCTCCCGGCGATGTCGTGAGAGTGGAGGGCCTTGGCGCCAAGGCAGGCGATACTGTTGAGATAAAAGAAGTGCTTCTCGTCGCCGACGGGGACAAGGTGAGCATCGGAAAACCGACCCTCGCATCCGCAAAGGTCACGGCAGAAGTGATGGAAGAGGGCAGGGGCGAGAAACTCCTCATCTTCAAGCACCGGAGACGGAAGAATTTTCGCAAGACCACCGGCCACCGTCAGAATTACACGGCGATCAAGGTAAAAGAGATCAAAGCATAAAAAGCATTCACCACAAAGGCACGAAGACACGAAGGAAAACACTTAAGAATTTCTTGGTGTCTGAGTGTCTTCGTGGTTGAAGTATTTCGGAGGATTATCATGGCTCATAAAAAGGGTGTGGGCAGTTCACGAAACGGAAGAGACAGCAACGCGCAGCGCCTCGGTGTGAAGCGCTACGGAGGCGAGCAGGTGCACGCAGGCACGATCATCGTGCGTCAGCGCGGCACCAAAATCCACCCGGGAATGAATGTGGGCAGGGGGAGCGACGATACGCTCTTTGCCAAGATCGACGGCGTGGTGAAATTCGAGCGCTACGACAAGACCCGCAAGCAGGTGAGCGTGTACGCAGTGGCCTAACGGTCATTGAATTCATTCGCGTAAAAGGCGGCCCCGAATCGGTGCCGCCTTTTTGTTTTTACGTACGCGAATCATCTTCCATCTTGCATTTTCCCGGTGATATCTGTATATTTCTCATAGGCTTAGCACGAATGTCGAACTTCATTGATCGAGTCAAAATATACGTGAAAGCGGGCCACGGCGGCGCGGGCTGCGTCAGCTTCAGGCGCGAGGCCTATGTGCCGCGCGGCGGCCCCAACGGCGGCGACGGCGGCAAAGGGGGAGATGTTATCGTCAGAGCGGACAAACAGCTCGCGACGCTCATCGACCTGAAATACCAGCAGAACTACTTTGCCGATAACGGCGAACAGGGGCGTGGCAAGGAGCAGACCGGCGCTGATGCCGAAGACATAATAATCCGCGTGCCGGTGGGTACGCTCGTGTACGACGCCGAGACCAGAGACTTGATCGTCGATCTGGACTCGGAAGGGAAGGAGTTCATTCTTGCCAAAGGCGGCCGGGGAGGAAAGGGAAACGCCTTTTTCAAGACGGCCACGCATCAGGCGCCGAGGTTCGCCCAGCCGGGAGAGCCCGGGGAAGAGCAGACACTGTACCTGGAGCTCAAGCTCCTCGCCGACGTCGGGCTCGTGGGGTTTCCGAACGCCGGAAAGTCAACGCTCATTTCTCGCATCTCTGCGGCCAAACCGAAAATCGCCGATTATCCTTTTACCACTCTTTCCCCGGTGCTCGGGGTCGTGAAACCGGAAGGGCAGAAGAGTTTTGTGGTCGCCGATATCCCGGGCCTGATCGAGAACGCCCATAAGGGCG
Organism: Nitrospirota bacterium; assembly: GCA_033854515.1. Taxonomy (GTDB): domain Bacteria; phylum Nitrospirota; class UBA9217; order UBA9217; family UBA9217; genus JAWOJY01. The sequence continues at coordinate 19,946 of JAWOJY010000021.1, read as the reverse complement.
CAGGCTTGGGGTTCGAATTTCTGCGTCACGTGGAGCGGACGTCCATTCTCCTCCACATGGTGGACGTGTCGGGCATGGTACCCGGTGATCCGGTCGAAAACTTCAAAACGATCAATAAGGAACTCGAACTGTACAGCAAAGAATTGACAAAAAAATACATGGCCGTCGCCGCCACCAAGATCGACTCGGCGATCCGGGAAAACCTTGAAAAACTGGGCGCATACTGCCGGACTTCAGGCTATGCGTTCTTCCCGATATCTGCCGTGACGGGCGAGGGGATCGACCCCCTTATCCGGTTTCTTGCGAATAAAGTGGAAGAGGAAAAGACACAGCGCGCGGCGCACACAGCAAAGGGCGTAGAGCAAAGGGCGTAGAGCGTGAAGTAAAGCGCATGGTATCCTTCTTGCTCCATACTCTCTGCCGGAATAATCGCTTCGATTAAAAGAATAGTACCCAATGAAGAATGTTCATATTGATAGAAAAACTCTTTTCTCTCGGGCCCGCCGCGTTGTGATCAAGATCGGGAGCGCCGTGCTCACGTCGTCGGGCGAAGGACTCGACCAGAAGAGGATCGAGCGGCTTGCCGGGGAGATCTCCGCCGTCATGGACCATGGACGTGACGTGATCGTGGTTTCGTCGGGTGCGATCGTCGCAGGACTGGCGAAGCTGGGACTCGCGAAGAAGAAGGGGATGCCGCTGTCGCTCAAGCAGGCTGCGGCCGCCATAGGACAGTCAAGCCTCATGTGGATCTACGAGAAGACCTTTGCCGAGCACGACAGGAAAGTCGCCCAGGTATTACTCACGCGCGAGGACCTGTCGAACCGGACCCGGTTCCTGAACGCGCGGAACACGCTCCACACGCTCCTGGAATACGGCGTTATCCCGATCATCAACGAGAACGACACCGTGGCCGTGGATGAGATCAGGTTCGGCGACAACGACAACCTGTCGGCAATGGTGGTGAACCTGGCGGACGCCGACCTTCTCGTGGTCCTCTCCGATATCGACGGACTGTATACCGCCGATCCAAAGCTTGCCCCCTCCGCCCGGCTTATCCCCCTCGTCGAAAAGATCACGGCGGAGATGGAGCGGAACGCCGGCGATGCCGTTTCGAACGCGGGCACCGGCGGCATGCGCTCCAAGATCATGACCGCGAAAAAAGTGGCCGCCTACGGCGTGCCCATGGTGATCGTGAACGGGAAAAAACAGGGCGCGCTCCAGGCCCTGTTCGAGGGCAGGGAGGCGGGAACGCTGTTTCTGCCCAGGCCCGACAAGCAACGGAGCCGTCAGCACTGGATCGCGTACACGGTTTGTGCTCACGGAAAAGTCGTTATCGACGACGGCGGCCGCGACGCGCTCGTGAACAGGGGGAAGAGCTTGCTTCCCGGCGGCGTCGTCAAAATAGAAGGGACTTTCAAGGTCGGCGACTGCATAAGCTGCGTCGACCTCGGAGGCAATGAATTCGCACGGGGACTCACGAAGTACTCCTCCGGCGATCTGGACAGAATCAAGGGACTCAAGACCTCACAGATCGTGTCCGCGCTCGGGCACAAGGACTACGACGAGGTGATCCACCGGGACGATCTGGTAATATTGTAAAGACCGGCCAATTTTCTCACCGCAGAGACCGCAGAGAAAATCGAAGCTGAAAATTTTCAGTTTCGTGATTTTCCCGTCGTCCGCGTTCTTTGCGGTTTAATAGATCTTGGAGGGTTTATGGACATCAAGCAATATGTAGCCGATAAAGCGAAAAAGGCCAAGGCGGCGTCGAGAGAACTCGCGAATTTATCGACGGAGATAAAGAACAACGCCTTGTTCAAGATGGCCGCGGGACTCGAGAAAGAGGCGGCCAGGCTCATGGCTGAGAACAAGAAAGACCTCCTCGCTGCCGAGCAGAAGGGGTTGTCCAAGGCCATGATAGACCGCTTGACCCTGAATTCCGACCGTATCAGGGCCATGGCCGACGGGCTGCGCGAAGTCGCGGCGCTGCCCGATCCTGTCGGCGAGGTGCTCAGAATGTGGCGCAGGCCGAACGGCATGGAGGTGGGCAGGATGCGCGTCCCCATCGGGCTGATCGGCATCATCTACGAATCCCGGCCGAACGTGACGGCGGACTCGGCCGCGCTCTGCCTGAAGTCGGGCAACGCCGTGCTTCTCCGGGGCGGCTCCGAGGCGGTCAACTCCAACAGCGCAATTGCCGACGTGCTTTCGAGGGCGGGGGCCGAAGCGGGCGTTCCCGAGGGGGCCGTGTCGTTCATCGACAATCCCGACCGGGCCTGCGTGATGGAGATGCTCAAGCTCAGCCAGTACATCGACCTCATCATTCCGCGGGGAGGCGAGGGCCTTATCCGCATGGTTTCGGAGAACTCGACCATCCCGGTGATCAAGCACGACAAGGGCATCTGTCACGTCTATGTCGACAGCGCCGCCGATCTTGCCATGGCCGGGGACATCTGCTTTAACGCCAAGGTCCAGCGGCCCGGGACCTGCAACGCCATGGAAACCATGCTTGTGCATCAGGACGTGGCGAAAGCGTTCCTGCCCGCGATCATCGGCAGGATGAAGAAGTCGGGTGTCGAGGTCCGCGGGTGTGCCAAGACGAAAGCGCTCGTCCCGGATATCGAAGCCGCCTCGGACAAGGACTGGGACACGGAGTACAACGACCTCATCCTGAACGTCAGAACCGTCGCAAGCATGGAAGAGGCCATGGAGCACATCGCGGCGCACGGCTCGCAGCACTCTGAAGCAATCGTGACCACGGACTACGGGAGGGCGAGAAGGTTCCTGCGCGAGGTGGACGCCTCGGCGGTCTTTGTGAATGCCTCGACGAGGCTGAACGACGGCTTTGAGTTCGGCCTCGGCGCCGAGATCGGCATATCCACCACCAGAATTCACGCCCGCGGCCCCATGGGACTTGAGGAGTTGACATCAACGAAGTTCATTGTCCTCGGGAACGGACAGGTGAGACGGTAGACGAGAGACGAGGGGAGATGGATGATCGGGACGTCGCGCGGCAACGAAGCCCGTATCGTCAATCGTTATCCGGCAACGTCTTACACGAACAACGTGACCGTCAGCCGAAACCGGCATCGTAACCGTTTGACGAGCGACGTACGGGCAAAACGGTGTTCGTGGCCGTAACAGAAGTTACCATCACAGAGGGGGGCCTTTGGCACAGAAATTCGGTATTCTCGGCGGCACATTCAATCCCATACACTACGGCCACCTTGCGGCGGCCGAGGAAATACGGGACAGGCTGAAACTGGACCGGATTCTGTTCATCCCTTCCTCTCTCCCGCCCCATAAGCAGGAGGAGGACATTCCTTCCGCCGTGCAGCGGCTCGAGATGGTGCGCCTGGCGATTGCCGGAAACCCTCATTTCAAGGTGTCCGACATAGAAGTGAAGCGCGGGGGCAAGTCGTATACCATCGATACCGTTGAAGCCTTGCGCGATGCCCATCCGGGAACGGATTTCCATTTCATCGCCGGGCTCGATTCGTTTCTCGATATCCGGACATGGCACCGCTGGGAGAACCTTCTGTCCCTCTGCAATTTCATCGTCCTCTCGAGGCCCGGGTACCGGTTCGCCGACCTCGCAAGAATAACCTTCATGAAACGGGCTGATAAGGAACTCAACGCTCTGGAGCGGGGGGAAATAACAGAGGCGGTGGTGCAGGCCGGGGAGTTCAGAATTTATCTCGAAACGATCCCCCTCTACGATATCTCGTCGACCGACATCCGCAGGAGGGTGAAGCAGACCCGGACGATTAAATATCACTTGCCTGACGCCGTGGAAAACTATATAATTCAGAATAAGTTATATGCTTAACTCACTGGAAACAGCCCTGTTGTCGGCAGAGGCGGCAGATGATAAGAAAGCATTCGACATACTGATCCTCGATCTCCGAGGTATCACGTACATCACCGACTATTTCGTGATTTGCTCTGCGAGCAATCCCACGCAGGTGGGCGCCGTATCAGACAGCGTGGACCAGAAACTGGGCCGCGCCGGGGTGTCTCCTTCTCATATCGAGGGAAAGGACGGCGCGAACTGGGTGCTCATGGATTACGGTGATGTCGTCGTGCATGTTTTCGACGAGCAGACAAGGCTCTATTACAACCTCGAAAAGCTCTGGGGCGATGCTCCCCGCGTCCCGCTCGCTGCGCGGCACGGGACCCTGCAACGCGCCTCTTCATGAAAGTCGGCATCGTCTGCATGGGCAAGACGAGGGAACCTTTCGTCCGGGAGGGGATGCTCAAGTACGTTCGCTATTTGAAACCCTATGCCGACGTCGAAGTGAGGGAACTCAAAGAGGAGAAGATAGAGGACCTCAAAGAGGCCCCTCGCGTCAGGCAGAAAGAGGCCGCGAAGATAGAGAAGGCGGTGTCCGCGGGCGCATACCTCATAGCCCTGGATGAACGGGGGAAAGAGTTTACGTCCCATGAATTTGCGGCATTCCTGAATACCGTCATGGAATCTGGCGTGAAGGAGATTGTGTTCGTGCTCGGAGGTGCCATGGGACTCGACGAGTCCGTGACAGGCAAGGCGAAAAAGACCGTGGCCATGTGCCGGTGGACCCTTACCCACGAGATGGCGCGGCTGGTTCTTCTCGAGCAGCTCTACCGCGCATACACGATCATCAAGGGAAAGACGTATCATTATTGAATCTGGAATCGACCCCAGAGGGTGCGGAGGCCGCCGCGTGACAGAGTCCGGAGCGCACGGCGTTCCCAGGCGCTTTTGCTTTTCGTTCCGGACCCCTTCGGACTCCGCGGTGCAGAAAATATTTACGAGGGAAAGGATCGTAGATGAGATTTGTCTTCACCATTCTGGCCATCATCCTGTCGGTAGCGGTCATACTTCTTGTTGAGTTCAACAAAGGAACAATCGTCCTGAACCTCACGCCGTCCAAGACCTATGAGGTTTCAAAGGTCGCCTTTTTTCTGGTCGCTCTCGCTCTCGGAGCGGTCCCGGTTTTTTTCGCCTATTTACTTCGAGACATCAGAAGATTTCTGAGCGGTCTCAAGGTGCAGCGCGAGCAGAAGAAACAGTCCAAAATCCAGGAGCTTTACACCAAGGGCCTCAATTCCCTGCTCGCAAAACGGACCCCCGAGGCGACGACGTTTTTCCAGAAAGTGCTTACCATAAACCCGAACCACGTGGACACGCTGCTGCGCATGGGGATCAGCCAGCTCCGTCTGAAGAACCCCCATGAGGCCATACGCCTTCACCAGAAGGCCCTGAGCCTCGACGACGACAACCAGGAAGTGATGTTCTCGCTCGCCGCCGACTACGAAGAGGCGAAGCGCTACGACGACGCGCTCAAGGCATATCAGGAGATACTCGCCAAAGACCCCTCGAACCTGACGGCGCTCATCAAGACGCGGGACCTCTACCAGAGGCTCAACCACTGGGAGGACCTGTACGAGGTGCAGCGGCAGCTTCTGGCGAGCCCGCTGTCGCCGCAGGAGCAGGAAGTGGAGCACCGGAAGCTCGTCGGCTTCAAGTACGAGCTGGGCCGGTCCCTGCTCGAGGCAGGCGACGGGGAACGGGCAAAGAAAATATTCCGCGGCGTGATCAAACTCGATAAGGATTTTATTCCCGCCTACCTGGGGCTGGGTGAGGTCTATCTCGAGGATGACAAGGTCAAAGAAGCGGCTGAACTCTGGGAAAAAGCGTACAAGATGACGTCCTCGGTGCTGCTGCTCCATCGCCTGGAAGACCTCTATCTGAAGCAGGGTGAGCCGGGGAAAGCCATAGAGATCTACTCGCAGGCGGTGAACTGGAAACCACAGGACATCACGCTCAAGTTCTTCCTCGGCAAACTGTACTACCGGCTCGAGATGATCGACGAGGCATTCGATATACTCTCCTCGGTGGACTGGGGCGATAAGGAGCTTCCCGACGTCCATAAGCTGCTCGGCAATATCTACCTTCGCCGCGGGTCTCTTGGGCTCGCTGCCTCGGAGTTCAAGAAGGCGCTCGGCTTCCGCAAGCAGATCATCATTCCCTATGTGTGCTCGAGCTGCGGGTTGAGGACCACCGACTGGTCAGGGCGGTGCCCCAACTGCGGCAAGTGGAACACCTTCGGGGTGAACCTGGAAAAAGGCTGCTAGTTCCGCAAACTCAAATATCCAAGCACCAAATCACGAATACCGCATAGAGCCGAATCATGGGCCGCTGAAACTGCTCTGTAACTTGGAAGTGAAATCTGTGCTTTTGTGATGTCCGAAATAGGTAATGTGAAGTTTGGTTTGAAGGAGCCCGAATGTCATATAAACCCGTAGTATTGATCGTTCTCGACGGATGGGGCATCAACCGCGACAACGACGGCAACGCCATCAGCGCCGCACACGCGCCGATCTACCGGAGCCTCGTCAGCGACTATCCCCATACCGAACTCCGGGCTTCGGGCGAGGCGGTGGGCCTGCCCGACGGCCAAATGGGAAACTCCGAAGTGGGACACCTGAACCTCGGGGCCGGGAGGATCGTGTATCAGGATTCGACGCGCATCAGCAAGGCGATCCGCGAGGGCGATTTTTTCACCAACCCCGTTTTCCTTTCGGCCATGCAGACCGTAAACCGGAGCGGGGCCGCCCTCCACCTCATGGGCCTGCTTTCTGACGGCGGCGTGCACAGCCGCATGGAGCATATCTTTGCGTTGCTTGACCTGGCCAAGGCACAGGGGCTTTCCCGGGTCTATTTCCATGCGTTCCTCGACGGCAGGGACACCCCTCCCTCGAGCGCTCTCGAATACATTGCCGCGCTCGAAGCGCACTGTGCGAAGCTCGGCATCGGCAGAATTGCAACGGTTTCCGGCCGTTACTACGCCATGGACAGGGACAAGCGCTGGGAGCGCGTCCAGAAGGCGTACGAGGCCATGGTCCTCGGAGAAGGCATCCGGAGCACATCGGCTTCGGAGGCCGTGAAGCGGAGCTATGAAAACGGCAGGACGGACGAGTTCATGCTCCCTTCGGTCATCGTGAACGGCAAGATGAGCAGGCCCCTGGCCGTGATCGGCGACGGGGATGCGGTGATTTTCTGCAATTTCCGCTCGGACCGCGCCCGGGAAATCACCCGCGCGATCACGGACCCTGATTTCACGGGGTTCACGCGACGCAAAATCCCCAAGCTTGCTTCCTTTGCCTGCCTCACGACCTATGACGAAACGTTCGATCTCCCGGTCGCTTTCGCCCCGGTCCGGTTGACCAACATTCTCGGAGAGGTACTGAGCGCCCAGGGGATGAGACAGCTCCGCATCGCCGAGACCGAAAAGTACGCCCATGTCACGTTCTTTTTCAACGGCGGGGAAGAGCCGCCGTTCCCGCTGGAGGACCGCGTACTCATTCCCTCGCCGCGCGACGTTGCGACCTATGATAAGAAGCCCGAGATGAGCGCGCGGGAAATCACCCGGGAACTTGTCGAGCGGATTCTTTCGAAGCAGTACGGATTCATTCTGGTAAACTACGCCAATCCCGATATGGTCGGCCATACGGGAGTGCTCGAGGCGGCGATCAAGGCCGTCGAGGTCCTCGATGAATGTCTGGGCCGGGTGCTCCGTGCGGCCCAGGAGGCCGGGTACGCCGTCTTCATCACGGCAGACCACGGAAACCTTGAGAAAATGATCGATCATCAGACCGGGCAGCCTCACACCGCGCACACCACGGACCCCGTGCCGTTTATCCTCGTCGGAAACAGCGCGAAACTGAGGGACGGCGGAGTTCTGGCCGACGTGGCGCCGACGGTCCTTGGCATCATGGGCATAGAACAACCGGCGGAGATGACGGGGAAGAGCCTGATTGAAAAAATAATGCAGAGAGCATAGAGCAGTGTGCAGAGGGTAAAAAATAAATGTGCGCAGCCCCATGCTCTATGCCCTGTGCTCCAAGCCATTATCCTATGCGCATCCTCAACCGCGTTCTCGATTTCATCCTTCCCACGACCTGCTCCTATTGTCACTCTCCGGTGAAAGACTCGGGAATACCTTTTTTCTGTTTCAACTGTTGGAACGATTTTTCGCTCGTGAACGGGCCCGTCTGCCCGCGCTGCGGCAGACCTTTCGAATCTCCCGAGACGCTTACGTACAGCGCCGGCCATGAATGCGGCCAGTGCCGGTTAAAGCCGCCGCGTTTCGACCAGGCTCTTTCCGTGGGATACTTCGAAGGCCCGCTTCGGGAAGCCATACACCAGTTTAAATACAGGCCGTGCAGGTCTCTGGGGAGGCATTTATCCGGCTGGCTCGCCCGCAACGTCCGCCTCGTAGACGGCATCGATGTGGTCATTCCCGTGCCGCTCCACAAAAAGAGGCTGAGGCAGAGGGGGTTCAATCAGGCGTTGCTTCTCGCGAAGGAGGTGAGCGAGGCGAACGCGCTTCCGCTTTCCTTCGACAACCTTGTCCGGGCCCGTCCGACGCGGCCGCAGGTCGAGCTCTCCGGAGAAGAGCGCATCAGAAACGTCGCCGGCGCCTTTACCCTCCTTCGGCCGGGAGACCTCGACGGGAAGCGGGTCATGCTCGTCGACGATGTGTTCACGACGGGAGCGACGATGAACGAGTGCGCCGGCGTTCTCAAGAAAGCGGGTGCAGTCCGCGTCGCAGCGCTGACCGTTGCCAGGGCGGTTTGAGTTTTCCCTTTGCGTGCCCTGTCAGTTCCGTGTCTTCCGCATCATGGAGGCGAAATTTTTTTCCTGCGGCATGCGGTAGGACGGCTGCGGGTAATCTTGACAACCCGACAGGCCTTGGGTATAGTCTCACAGGTCCTTCGGCTTTGTATGGACCAAGGGGGAGGCCGGCAACGATGCGCGATAGGAGAGCGCCCACCAGAAACATAAGGGACGTCATTTCGTACAGTAAACCTTATCCCAAGGGAGGTATAAAAATGTTTTCGAGAAAAAGCGGCTTTTTGTTTATCGTTTTAGCGCTGCTCACGCTCGCGTCGGGCGTTTCCCACGCGCAGCCCGTCGGATCGGCCAAAGATGTGATTGAACCCGTCGGGAGCACGGGGAGGGTGGATTGGAGCATGGGCGTCATCACCGCGGTCGGCATCGGCGCCCCCCCGGCTCAGTCGGCAAACCCGGCGCAGGCGCGCGCCATGGCTGAGCGGGCCGCGCAGTTCGTTGCGCTGAGAAACCTCCTCGAAGCCGTCAAGGGTGTGCGCGTCGACTCCACGACGCTCGTGGAAAATTTCATGATGACGAGCGAAGTGATAAAAACGGAAGTGAACGGCTTCGTTCAGGGCGCAACGGTCATGGATAAAAAATACATGCCCGACGGGTCCGTAGAAGTGACGGTCGGCATGAAGCTCACCGGTGCGCTCGCGGACGCGCTGCTGCCCAAGACGCCGCCGACAGGACTCACGGGCACGCTCAGCCCGGCCGCGCCCGGCCAGATTTACACCGGATTGATCGTGGACGCGCGCGGCCTCGGCATACGGCCGGCAATGGCCCCAAGGATCCTGAATGAAGACGGCAAAGAGGTCTACGGATCGGCATGGGTCGGCAGGGAATATGCGATGCAGCAAGGCATGGTCGGCTACATGAAGGACCCGCTCGCGGCACAGACCAATCCCCGCGTGACGGATAAACCGCTCATGGTGAAAGCACTCAAGGTCTCGGGAGACGCGCGCGTCGACATGGTGATCACGAATGCCGATGCGGCGAAGCTTCAGGGCGCTGCGCAGAACATGAGCTTCCTCGAGAAGTGCCGGGTCATCGTGCTCGTGGACTAAAATTTTCGACTACGAAGGTTGATGATGTTTACAAATCTGTAAATCCGCATAGTGTATTTACGTGAAGGCCGTTTCGGCTGAGCCCGAAGCGGCCTTTTTTGTGTGCGCCCGGCAGCCCTGATTTTCAGATCAAGTTCTTGATTTTTCTCTGAGTTCCCTGTGATCTCTGTGGCTAACGGCTTTTCAAGGATAAAAAATCACGCTCGCGGGCACAAAAAAGCTTGACAGGGAGAACAGCAGCGTGGTATAAAGTCTCATATTGAAAATGGTTTTCAATATCATAAAATGAAGAAAAAGGCTTCCGAACATCTCATGGCCTATCTGGAGGGCCAGGGGCTCAAGTCCACGCGCCAGCGCGATGAAATCCTCGATGTCTTTACCTCTCTGGGTCGTCATGTGAGCGTGGAAGAGCTCTACGAAAAGGTCAGGAAGGCGCACCCCCATATCGGGTACGCCACGGTCTACCGGACCATGAAGCTCCTGACCGATGCGGGTCTTGCCGAAGAGCGGCGATTCGAGGACGGGTTCACCCGCTACGAGTACACAAGCTCCGCTGCGCATCACGACCACCTGATCTGTACGCGGTGCGGCGAGATCCTCGAGTTTGAAAACGAACGGATTGAGGAACTTCAGGCTGATGTGGCCAGAAAAAACCATTTTCAGGTACAGAGCCACAAGCTCGAAATTTACGGCCTCTGCGGCGCCTGTCAACGGAAAAAGAGCAGAATGGACAGCGGAAAAACCAACGGGAAAATGACCGAGTAAATCTGAAATGAGGATGGTTTATGCATGATCATGGATCGAACGACGGAGAGCGCTATCGCGATTCCCATCTCAATAAGGTCCTTCTGATAGGAAATCCCAATGTGGGCAAGAGCGCGCTCTTCGGGCTGCTGACGGGAAAATACGTGACCGTTTCCAATTATCCGGGCACCACCGTCGAGGTAACCTACGGGAATGCGGTATTGAATAAAACGCGCACGCTGGTGATCGATACACCCGGCGTGAACAGCCTGGTGCCCATGTCGGAAGACGAGAAGGTCACCAGGGACATGTTGCTCACCGACCGCGCCGGGGTGGTGGTCCAGGTGGCCGACGCCAAGAACCTGCGCCGCGGGCTGCTGATCACCCTGCAGCTTTCCGAAATGGAAGTGCCGTTTATTCTTGATCTGAATATGGACGACGAGGCCAAAAGCCGCGGGATCCACGTCGATCAGGAGAAACTCTCCCGACTGCTCGGCATAGAAGTGGTCAAGACCGTCGCGACACGCCGAAGCGGAATCGATAAACTTGTCAAAGGCATTCAGCATCCGAGGCAGTCTATTGCCGGCGTACGCTATGACGATGCGATTGAGGCGGGGGTGAGGGATATCAGCGTTCTCTTGCCTGGGGCGAACATCGCCCGCCGCGCACTCGCGCTCATGGTCCTAGCCGGCGATGAAAGCCTGAAAGGCTGGCTCCATGCAAACCTGAAGGACCACGTGATCGCGGAGATCGAAAAAGTACGCCAGGCAGTGCAGTCGAAATTTAATAACTCTCTCGGCTATCTCATTAACCAGCGGAGAATCAAGAAGGCGGACGAAATTCTCACGCAGGTCATGAGCCGCCATGAAGCGGGAAATCGGTCTACGATCGCGTATCATCTCGGCCGCTTGTCCATGCACCCGGTCTACGGTCTGCCGATTCTCCTCGCAGTGCTCTACCTCGTCTATCAGTTCGTGGGGGTGCTCGGAGCGGGCACTGCCGTCAATTTCCTGGAGAAGACCGTATTCGGAGAGTACCTGAACCCCTGGAGTACGAAGATCGTGGATTTCATTTTCCCCGTGCCGTTCATGCATGAGCTCCTGGTCGGGGACTACGGATTGATCACCATGGCGCTCACGTATTCCATCGCGATCGTGCTGCCGATCGTAGGGTTTTTCTTCATCGCCTTCGGTGTTTTGGAAGATTCGGGATATCTGCCGAGGCTCGCAGTCATGGTGAATAAGATATTCAAGATCATGGGCCTGAACGGCAAGGCGGTGCTCCCGATGATCCTGGGGCTCGGCTGCGATACCATGGCCACGCTTACCACGCGGATCCTCGAGACCAAAAAAGAGCGCATCCTCGTGACGCTGCTCCTGGCTCTCGGCGTGCCCTGTTCGGCGCAACTCGGCGTCGTGCTCGGCATGGTGTCCGGCATCTCCGGTTTTGCGACGGCAATATGGATCGGCACGGTGGTTCTGGTGATGATGCTCGTGGGGTATCTCGCCGCCAAGATAATCCCCGGGGAGCCGTCCGATTTCGTTCTCGAACTGCCGCCGATCCGCGTGCCGCAGTTCACGAATATCCTGGTCAAGACCATGGCCAGGGTGCAGTGGTATCTGAAAGAAGCGGTGCCGCTCTTCATCCTCGGAACGTTCATCCTCTTCGTGGGACACAAGATCGGTGCGCTCGAATACTTTCAGAAGCTGACCGACCCTCTGGTCGTGGGCCTCCTGGGTCTGCCGAGCAGGGCCGCCGAGGCGTTCGTGATCGGGTTTTTGCGCAGGGATTACGGTGCGGCGGGTCTTTTCGTAATGGCCAAGGAAGGGATGCTTGACCCGATCCAGGTCGTGGTAAGTCTTGTCGTGATCACGCTCTTCGTCCCCTGTATAGCAAACTTCTTCGTGATGGTAAAGGAGCGTGGAATGAAGGCTGCGTTGTATATGGTGGCATTCATCTTCCCCTTTGCGTTCGCCGTGGGTGGGGTGTTGAACTGGATATTGAGGACGCTGAAAGTGGCTCTGTAAGAGCGGCAGAGAGCATAGGGCAGAGAGCACAGGGCAAAACTCTAAGCGCCACGCTCCATGCCCTCTGCGTATTCTTTATTAAGGAGGGGCAATGTCGGAACATAAAAGAGTGGAAACCGTTGAAGGGAAAGCGGGACATCCCGCGCTATGCGTACTCCCGGAAATAGAAAAAGAAGACGAGCTTCTCGAGATCATGTGGACACTCAGGGAAGAAGGGAAGCTGACCTTGGATCAGATCGTCCAAAGCTGCACCATGGAGGGGTGCGAGGATATTCTCAAGGGGTTGTCCAAGAGCGGATGGATCGATGTTAAGGACCAGGCTGTGGAGCTTCTCCCGAAAGGCGAGAAGCGGGCGCGGGAACTGGTGCGGAGACATCGACTTTCTCTGCGGTTATTCTATGACCTCTTTGCTTTGGACGGCGCAGAGGCGGAAGCGTGCAAATTCGAGCACATCCTTTCTCCCGAAGTAACGGACAGCGTCTGCACTCTGCTCGGTCATCCACCGAACTCGCCGGACGGCCTGCCGATCCCTCGCGGAGAATGCTGTGCCATGTTCAAGCAGGAGATGAAACCTCTCGTGGCGCCCCTCGCCGATCTCATGCCTGGAGAGAGGGCCAAAATCGTGTTCATCACGCCCGAGTCGCACTCGCGCCTCGATCGTCTTTCGGCAATGGGGGTGGTTCCGGGCAGTGTCGTGAAATTGCATCAAAAGCGGCCTGCCTACGTCATTCAAATCGGCGAGACGATGGTTGCCGTGGACAAGGACATTACGAAGGAAATATTTGTGAAGAAAGTTTAGAAAGACTTCGCCTCAGGCCAAAGAAACAAAACCAAAATCTTTGAACTGCGAAGGCGCGAAGAGCGCGAAGTTTTCAGACACGTTTCAAGATTTCCTTTGCGTCCTTTTTTATTGCCTATCATATGAAAATGATTATCAATATCAAAATATACAGAAGAACATTTCTCGACAATGGAGTTTTGAAATGACCGCAAAGCTGTTCATTGTTGTATCTGCCGTGACGTTTGCACTGGCAGGGCCGGCATATGCTGCCCATCCTCTCATTACGGACGACACGGGCACCCAAGGGAAGGGAAAGACCCAGCTTGAGTTCATCGGAGAGTATAGGTATGACAAGGAAGACGGCGTCACAACGAACACCCTTATTTTCCCTACTATACCGGTATTGTCATACGGCATGGCCGACACCGTGGACCTCGTACTCGGTGTTCCGTTCGAACGCATAGAGACAAAGCAGGACGGAACCACGGCAACGGAGAGCGGGATCTCGGATGCCTCCATTCAAGTGAAATGGCGGTTTTACGAAAAAGACGGATTGAGTTTTGCGGTGAAGCCGGGCGTTACCCTGCCGACGGGGGATGAAAACAAGGGCCTCGGCAACGGCAGAGTGTCGTACAGCATGTTTTTTATCACGACTAAAAAAATGACGCCATGGGCATTTCATTTCAACGTCGGCTATATACGCAATGAATACAAGCTTCGGACGGACGAAGACGCCAACAGAAAGGACATCTGGCACATTTCTCTTGCCTCGCAGGTGAAAGTCGTCAAAAATCTGCAGGCAGTCGCGAATATCGGCATGGAGCGAACTCCCGATAAAACATCGGACACCAATCCCGCCTTTCTATTGGGCGGCCTTATCTACTCAGTTACCGAAAATCTTGATGTCGATTTCGGCGTCAAAGGCGGGCTCAACAGGCCGGAGACGGATAGAACCTATCTCGCAGGGATTACCTGGAGATTTTAGAAGAGAGGGGAAGAAGGAGGAGAAAAAATGTTTGAATCATTCGTGATCATGTTGAGGGAAGGGATAGAGGCGGCTTTGGTCGTCGGGATCATCATGGTCGTGCTGAAGCGGACAGAACGGCGCGATCTGGAGCGCCCTGTATGGTGGGGCCTGGGACTTGCGGTCCTTGCGAGCATCGGCGCGGCTGTTGCATTGAGCCTTATGCCCATCAGCGATGAAATATACGAGGGTACGCTCTACTGGGTCTCTGCCGCCTTCGTTATTTCCATGATGTGGTGGATGCACCGGAAATCCAGAACCCTCAAGTCCGACGTCGAGACGCGGGTGAAGGGCGTTGCGGCGGCAACTGCTTCGGGCAGAAGCCGGAAAGAGGCGTGGGGACTCGGGGCCTTTGCATTCCTCATGGTATTCCGTGAGGGAGCCGAAGCAGTCATGTTTCTGGGCGCCGTGAACCTGACCACCGAGGCCATGCTCGGTTTCATCGGCACAGTGCTCGGCCTGGCCGCGGCCGTCATGTTCGGCGTGATGTTCGTGAAAGGAAGTCTCAAGGTGGATCTGCGGAGATTTTTTGCGGTCACTGAGTGGGTGCTGGGGATCTTCGTGGCGCAGCTCCTCATCAACGGGTACCACGAGTTTTCCGAAGCCGGCATCATGCCCGCAACGCAGCGGTCCATGGCCCTGGTGGGGCCCGTGGTGAGGAACAATACGCTCTTTATCATCGCGCTGGTGGCCATTCCGCTCTTTATCTGGCTTACGAAGAAGCGCGAGGCAGGGGAACCCGCCGCGGCCCTGTCGGGAGCGGAAGAACGGCTTGCGGCCGCCAAGGCGAAGCGAGACCGTTTCTACCGGTACGGCGCAGTGGTGAGCTCGTTCCTGGTCCTGATTGCCGTGGGCGTCGTCTATGGAATGGAATCGATACCCAAAGCAGTCCCGCAGCCGGAGCCGGTTACCCGTGAAGGGGACGTCGTGGTCATTCCTCTGGAGAAGCTCGAGGACGGAAAGCTCCATCGCTTCGGCGTTGTTCTGGACGGCCGGATGGTGAGGTTCCTCGCCATGAAGACCGCTGACGGAAAGTACCGCACCAGCATGGATGCGTGCGAGATTTGCGGGGCCTTCGGGTATATCCATAATGAAAAGAGCGGGAATCTGGTGTGTCTCAATTGTGGCGCCGAGATCGCTCCGAACACGCTCGGGAATTCAGGCGGTTGTAACCCGATACCCCTCGAATCGAGGATTGACAAGTTGATGTTACGGGTGGCGGTCCGCGACCTCGAAAAGGAGGCCCACCGTTTCACCGGCAAGCAGGATCAGGTTGCCGTGGACCCGGTGTGCGGCATGCGCGTGGCGGTGAACGAAGCAGGGGGCTCCGAGACGTACAAAGGGAAGACCTATTATTTCTGCAACATGCCGGGAAGCAAGTGCCGCAGCCTGTTCAAGGAAAACCCGGCAAAGTTCGTTCAATAAATAAACGTAACCACTCGGTTCTGCCGCCTCGTTTGGCGCAAGGCGCGCCGGGACAGGTCGATACGATAGAATGATCGGCGGACCTTACCCGTCTACGATTCACACGCTTTGATTGCAGCGCGTTTTTTTGCGCCTGGCGCTCAACGGCAGACCCGATTGGCTACCTATAAACAGAGGATGCCATGTTCTGGAGAATTTTAATCGAATCGCTGACGAGGAGAATGTCCCGCAAGGCGCTGTCCGTTCTGGCGGTCTGGATCGGGCTTACCCTGGTACTGGGGCTTCTCGCATTGAGCCTCGATGTGGGCGACAAGATCAATATCGAACTCCGCTCCTTCGGCGCGAACATCAAAGTGGAGCCCCTTGCAGCGTCCGTACCGGTGGAGGTCGGGGGACACCGGCTGGCTTCTGCAGCGGGACAGTCTTATCTATCCGAGTCGGACGTCTCGAAACTGAAAGCAGACTCTTTCTTCTGGAGGAACAACATTCTCGGAATCGTTCCCCGGCTCTGGACCCGCGGCACAGTCAAAGGCAGGGACGTTGACATCGTAGGACTGTGGCTCGATCGGCAAATTCCCGCGAGCAACGGCGAACCCTTCGTGACCGGTGCCCGCCGGGTTTATACCCATTGGGCAATCAAGGGAAACTGGCCTGAAAAAGAGAAAGAGTGCCTCGTGGGAGAGGAGGCGGCACGGATGGTGAAAGTCTCTCCGGGAGACGCTATCACGCTCAAGGCAGGGGGGGAGGCCGCGGTCTTTACGGTCTCTGGTATCGTGGCTTCCGGCGACAAGGACGACAGCGCCATCATCGCCCCGCTCGCAACTGTCCAGGCCCTTACGAAATTACAGGGCAGGATTTCCGATGCCGATGTGAGCGCCCTCACCACGCCGGAAAACAAGCTCGCCGAAAAATACCGGCAGGACCCCAGGTCGTTGGCCCCTGCGGAGTATGACCGGTGGTACTGCACCCCGTACCCCGGCTCCGTTGCCGCGCAGATCCAGAAAGCGATTCCCGGCTCAGCGGCGAGAGTGGTTCGAAGGGTCTCGGAAACCCAGGGCATGGTCTTCAATCGCACCAAAGGGTTGATGGCCCTTCTGGCCGCGCTTACGCTCTTCGTATGCAGCCTCAGCGTCACCGGCATACTCACCGCCTCCGTTCTTGAACGGCGGCCCGAGGTGGCGCTGCTCCAGGCCATAGGCGCGCGCAGGGCGGATGTGCTTCTGCTTTTTCTGGCCGAGACCGCGGTCCTCGGGGTCCTTGGCGGCGTTCTCGCCGGGGCCACGGGCCCGCTGCTGGGGAAATGGCTGGTGTCCGTTGTTTTCGGAAGCTCCGCTGAAATGCATCTCGCCGTCGTGCTGCTCGCCCCGTTCCTCGGGCTTCTCATAGCCTGGGCAGGAGGTATCTGGCCCGTGTGGCAGGCGCTCAATCAGGACGCGGCGCAGGTGCTCCATGGGAATTAAGGAGGAATGATGTTTCTACGCATGATACGACAGTCCCTGGTGAAAAACGCCGGGGTCACCGCATGGTCATTGGCGACGCTCACTGCCTGCGCGGCACTGGCCACTATGTTCTTCACCATTTCAATGGATGTGGGCGAAAAGATGAGCAGCAGCCTGAGGAGCCTGGGCGCCAATGCCGTGGCTTATCACGTTCAATCGCGGACAACGCCGCCTCGGTCCCGCGGTGCGGCGGATTTCTCCCCATGGACTGCGCTCAAAGAACTGTCGGAGAGCCGGGGAGCGGAGTTCCTGCGATTGGACCTCCGCGTCGGCAGTCTTCAAGACACGCCCGCCGCAGTCGTGGCTGCTGACGCCCGGGGTCTCGAACGCATGACGCCCTATTGGGCGCTGAAAGGCCGCCGTGCCGCCGGGCCGGATGAATGCATGGTGGGCCGCAGGCTGGCCGAAGCACTCAAACTCAGGCCGGGCATGACCGCGGACATTCAATTTGCCGAAAGGGCCGAAGGGGGACGTTACCGCGTGGCCGGGGTATTCGAATCAGGGGACGAGGATGAAGACAGAATATTTGTTCTCCGGAAACAGGACATGAGGGACAGGAACACCTTCACCTATGCGCTGCTTTCGGTCCCGGGCGGTGAATCGGACATCGCCAGGATCGATGAATCGCTGGACAGCATGAAGACCGGCATCCGCATAAAGCCGCTCCGCCAGGTCCTCCACGGAGAGCAGGCGGTCTTAAAGAAGATCAACCTCCTGGCAGGCCTGGCGCTTTTGGCAGTCCTGGTTCTCAGTTCCCTCGGCGTCACGGCCGCCATTCTTTCCCGCGTTGTAGAGAGGCGAAAGGAACTGGCACTGCTCCAGGCGCTGGGTGCGAAACGCCGTTCCGTGGCGGTGTTTTTATTGTCCGAAGGGGCGGCCATGGGTATCACGGCAGCGGTGATCGGATACGGCATCGGGAATCTCCTGGCCCAGGTCGTCATGCGGGAAGTCTTTCGCGTATCCGTCACTCCCCATCTCACGGCATTCCTCGCAGCCTCGGTCGTTACCGTGGTCATGGCGCTTCTTGCTGCTGCCGTAGCCGTGCGGCAGGCCCTGCGCATGGAGACTGCCGTGCTCTTGAAAGGAGAATGATCATGAATGTACAGGCAATTGAGATACAGAACGTAAGCAAGCTCTATCCGGGCGGCGTCCACGCATTGGATAGTATAAGCCTCGGCGTGAAGCCGGGAGAGTGGGCGGCAATCATGGGCCCGTCCGGTTCAGGGAAAACCACGGTCCTCAGCCTCTTGAACGGACTCGACAGGCCCACGAGCGGCAGGGTCGAGATACTGGGGATGGACACGGGGCGGTTCGGACCGGACGAGTGGGCCGTCTTTCGCCGTGAAAATATCGGCCTGATTTTCCAGCAATTCCACCTCATTCCTTACCTTACCGCCGTGGAAAATGTGATGCTCGCTCAGTATTACCATTCCATGACGATCCGGGAACAGGCCGTGGAGGCATTGGAGCGGGTCCAGATGGCCGAACGCGCCCATCATCTGCCGTCCCAGCTCTCCGGGGGAGAACAGCAGCGGGTCTGTATCGCGCGGGCATTGATAAACGACCCGAAGATCATCCTCGCCGACGAACCCACCGGCAATCTTGATGAAGCAAATGAGGAGCGGGTACTGGAGACTTTCCGTTCTCTTCATAAAGAAGGCAAGACCTTGGTTGTGGTGACCCATGACCCGGAGATCGGATACGCAGGCCAAAGGGTCATTAAGCTGAGCCATGGGAAGATCGTACAGAATGCCAAAAACGACAAACAAGAGTGCGTGGCACCGCTGGAGGCCGGCTTGAGGCAATAACATCAAAGCTGCTCCCATTTACTATCTTTTTGAATGGAGCAGAGCTATCTTACTCCCTTTTTTCTATGTACGCCGGCGTTGAGAGGAATCCCGACAAGACTTCAGACACCGATCCCGCCTTTATTCTAGGAGGTTTTATCTATTCAATTACCGGCAATCTCAATGTCGATTTCTGGGTCAAGACGGGGCTCAACCGGCCGGAGACGGACATATCATATCTCGCGGGAATCACGTGGAGTTTGTAATGCTACAAGCGGCTTGCGTTTTACAACGGCATACCGATGCCTCCTGCCCTCAGATCAGCCTCGGTCGGTTTGCCCCGTTTGCAGCAGTCGAGGATTTTGCCGTCCACGACCACGGCCGGCACGGAATTCACGCCGTATTGTTTTGCCTTGTCCAGCCATCCCTCTTTCAAATTGTAGATCCTCACATCGCACGAGGGGCAGGCAAGCTTTTTCACGAGGCCAACGGTTTCATCGCAAAGCGGGCAGCCGGCCGTAAAGACCTCTACCGCTCTCTTTCGTGACATATCGTCCACCTCCTTATACCATTTCATTCATATGATAATCCTTCCAGCCGGATGGAGAGTCAAGTTTTTTTACCCGCCTTTTCGATAGTGCCGCATGGATCCCGCTTTTCAAAAAATACCGGCTTTTCAATGCGCTACCCGCACGGTCAACCGAATTTTGCTATACTAAGTTTAGAAAGAACGTTGATTTTATTTACGCGTAAACTTAAGTTACACGCGTTCCCGCTGCGGCCGTTACTGGTTCGGCGGCAGGGGATCGTTTGCGGGAAAGAATGTGAGCGATGGTGATTGCTATCGGAGCTGACCACGGAGGTTACCGTTTAAAGCAGGTCGTTGTCGACTTTCTGAAAAAACTCGGCCACACGGTGAACGATCTCGGGACC
>JAWOJY010000020.1:0-18776 GCA_033854515.1 Nitrospirota bacterium | reverse complement strand
CCGCAGATGTGCACCCCGAGCACTCTGTCCGTGACCTCGTCGGCGATCACCTTGACCATGCCGGCGATCTCACCCATGGCATGCGCCTTGCCGAGCGTACGGTACTGGAATCTCCCCACCTTCACCTTGATCCCTTTCTCGACTGCCTGCTGTTCTCTAAGGCCAACGCTGCCGATCTCAGGCATGGTAAAAATGCCCGAGGGGACCACGGTGTAATCCATTTTTTCATCGCCGCCGAGTGCATTCTCGACGGCAACGAGGCCCTGGTGCGAGGCCACATGTGCGAGCAAAATCTTACCGGTCACGTCGCCGATGGCGTATATGCCTGGTACGTTCGTTTCCATCTTCTCATTCACGATGATCTCGCCGCGCCTGCCTTTGTTCACCCCAACGGCTTCGAGGCCGATGTTCTCAGAGTTCATCGTCCGGCCGATGGAGATGAGGATCATGTCTGTCTGGAGCTGCCTTCCGCCGCTCAGTGTCGCGATCATCATGCCGTCAGCGCCGGGCTCGACCTTCTCCACCTTCACATTCGCAAGGAGCCTGATCTTCGACTTTTTGAACTCCCGTTCGATGATGTCGGACATTTCGCTGTCCTCGGTGGACAGGGCGCGGGGCAGCATCTCGACCAGGGTCACTTCAGAACCGAAAGATCGGTAGATGAAGGCGAATTCGGAGCCGATCACGCCAGCGCCGATAATAAGCAGGCTCTTCGGTATCTTCTTGAGCAGCACCGCGTCATCGCTCGTAATCACGTTTTCGTCGTCGAAGGGGAAGCCCGGCAGCATCGCCGGGCGCGAGCCCGTGGCGATGATGATCTTGTCCGACTTAATGTCATGAGTGATGCCGTCCTTTCTGACTGCGCGGACCACGTCGTTCGACAGGATTGATCCTCTTCCCTCAATCAGGGTGACTCCCCAGCTCTTGAACAGGTTCCTGACTCCGTTGACCTGTATGGCGACCACTTTGTCCCTGCGTTCCCGTATCTTCGCGAGATTGTATCCGACGGTCCCGGAGATCTCCAGGCCGAAGTCCTCTGCGCGGCGTGCGTGCTGGAGCGCCTCAGCCGAAGCGACGAGCGTCTTTGTGGGTATGCAGCCCCGGTTGAGGCAGGTGCCGCCCACCTTGTCGTCTTCGATGACGGTTACCTGCGCACCTTTTTGCGCAGCCCTGATTGCAGCCACATATCCGCCGGGACCGGCACCGATGATCGTGAGTTTCACAGTCATACTTCGCTCCTTAAGTTTTTAGTCTCGTCACAAACAACGCCGGGATCACGGAAAAAACGGGATTTTTGCGTGTTTGTTCGTTCTCATGAGGCGTTCCTCCGCTTTTCTACTGCCCCCAGGTGCATAAATTATGAGACGAAAAGAAAAAAGAGGAAAGTTTGAACCTCTCCTCTTTCTGGACAGTAAAGATGCCGAACGCTCGCAGCACACCCGATTATTTCTGTTCCTCTTCCTTCAGATACCGCTCATACTCCGACTTGTCCATAAGGTCACCCACTTCAGAGGGATCGCTCATTTCCACCACCACGAGCCATCCGTTGCCGTATGGGTCCTCGTTGATGATCTCGGGCGAGTCGGCAAGATCTTCGTTGACTTCCACGACTGTGCCGGAAACGGGGCTGATGACGGGAGAGGTGGCCTTGGTTGACTCGATCTCGGACAGCTCCGAATCGGCGTCAACCTCCGTGTCTGTCTCTGGCAGATCTACATATACGATGTCTCCAAGCTGTTGCTGTGCATAATCGGTTATTCCTATGGTGGCCCTCTTTCCTTCCACCCTCACCCAGGCGTGCTCTCTATGGTATTTTACGTCCTCAGGGTTCATCTGCCACCTCCGTTTCAGCAAGAATGAAACTGTTTTTAGCCTAAGTGTGGTATTTTGTCAAGCGAAAAAGAGCGCACTGCGAAAGACATACAAAAAGGGGATACGATTTCGCATCCCCTTTCAGAACAATGACAAAAATATGAACGTTAACAGCTCGACTCTTGCACATCCCTTCCGTTACTCATACATGTGCCAGTTCCTGCTCTTTGACCTCATTCTTTTTTCCTGCCGCCGCAGGAACGCGCTCCACCATGGCTATGGCCTTCTTCGGGCAGCGGGACACGCACATCCTGCATCCGATGCACTTCTCCTGGTCGACCACGTGTTTGGCCCTCATGTCTCCGGAGATGGCATTCACCGGGCAGACCTTCTTACAGACGTCGAGTCCGTCGCACTTCGACGGGTCGATGTAAGCCTTGGGTCGCACTTCAATGTAATCCTTGATCGCAGTCGTCGGGCACTTCTTCACGCACAGCCCGCAGACGGTGCACTTATCATGATTGATCCGGGCAAGGTTATTTTCGAGTTTGATGGCCTCGAACGGGCAGGTCCTGACGCAGATGCCGCATCCGATGCAGCCGACTTGGCATTTTTTCTTGGTATCCACACCCTTGTCTCTGCTGTGGCAGCTGATGACCACGGCCTTCGACATCTGTGCGAGCTCGATCACCTGTTTGGGACAGGCGACCACGCACTTGCCACAGGCAGTGCACTTTTCAGGGTCGATGATCGGGAGATTATCGGCGCTCATGGTGATCGCACCGAACGGGCACGCCCTCATGCATGTCCCGTAACCCAGGCAGCCGAATTCGCAGGACTTGTCTCCCCCCGCCGCAAGCACGGCGGCGGTGCAGTCCCTGACGCCCACGTAGTCGAACTTCCTCTGGCTCAGGGACGTCCCTCCCTGGCAGAAGACGCGGGCGATCCTGGGCTCCACCTTCTCCGCCTTCTTGCCCGTGATCTCCGCGATCTTCTCGGCAACGGCCGTTTTGCCTGGAGCGCACATGTTCGGCGCAACATCGGGATTTCCCACCACCGCCTCGGCATAGCCCATGCAGCCCGCGAAGCTGCAGGCCCCGCAGTTCGCGCCCGGAAGAACTTCACGAACCTTCTCCACCCTGGGGTCCACCTTGACGACGAACCGGGCGGCGATAAGGGCAAGAGCCACGCCAAAAACAATGCCGAGCCCTGCAAGCACGATCAGCGTCGTATACACGGTAGACAGAGGGACGTTTCCGCTCGCCTCCGCCGGACCGCCGGCCTGCACTTGCGGGAGAAGGTTGCTGAAAAAGACGCTTGCGACGTGGTTCAGCGCCTGCAGCACGATATTAATTATTTGTTCATACATGGTTATGCACCTTCTTCGTTCAGATTCTTACAGCGTGATCATGCCGGAAAATCCCAAAAATGCCAGAGCAATCAGCCCGGTCAGAACGAATGAAATGGGCAGCCCTTGGAATGACTTGGGCACATCGGCAAGCTCCAGCTTCTCCCGAATGCTCGCCATGATGATGAGCGCCAGGCTGAAACCGAGGCCCGATCCCACGGCGAGCGCCATGCTCTCGAAAAGACTGTAATTTTCATCGGCGTTGAGGAGAGGAACGGCCAGGATGATGCAGTTTGTCACGATCAGAGCGAGGTAAATGCCCAGCTTATAGTACAGAGCGGGAGCGACCTTCTTCATGATCGTGTCCGCAGCCTGCACGAAGGCGGCGACCGTTCCGATGAAGATCACGATCTTCAGGAATCCCAGGTGATAGGGGACCATGACGTAGGTATAAATGACCCAGTTGAGGACCGCCTCGACGAGCATGACGGCCGTAAAGGTAAAGCTCATTCCTATCGCCGTCTCCATTCTTTTCGTAACTCCGAAGAAAATGCAGAGCCCGAGATAGCGGGTAAAGACGAAATTATTGATGAGCGCGGATGCGATGAAAATGGTGAGAACATGCTGCCACATAGGACCCTCCGGATTACCTGCGATGCGGACTGCAGAAGGTGAATTCCGGAATTAAGCAAATCCAAAATCCACAATCAACAATCCGAAATAATTAGTGGTGCCCTCCCCCGCCGCCGCCGGTGCCGCCGAAGAACTTGCGGTCGATCCAGTTGAGCCAGCCCATCACCAGCCCCATGGCGAAAAAGCCGCCCGTCGGCATGATGGCGATGAGCAGCGGCTTCCCGGGAAGGATCTGGGCGCCCCAGAGCGAGCCTTTCCCTAAGAATTCCCGGAACACGCCGAGCAGCATCAGGGCGAGGAGAAAGCCGACGCCCATCCCCACCCCGTCAACGAAGGACGGCAGGAGCTTGTTCTTGCTCGCAAACATCTCAGCCCGGGAAAGGATTATGGCAAAAGCGACGATAAGCATGATGTAGAGGCCCATTTCCTTGTATACCGCCCTCTGGTAAGCAGACATCACCTGGTCGATCACCGTGACCCACGTGGCGGTGATGAACACATATGACGGAATACGGACCTTTGGGTTGATGAAGTTCCTCAGCAGGGAAACCGTTACGTTCGTCATGGTCATGACGAACAGAACAGCGGCGCCCATCAGGAATCCGTTTTTCACACCGCTCGTAACGGCCACGGCCGGACAGAGCGAGAGTGCAAGCCGGAAGACCGGGTTTTCGCCGAAGACGCCGTTCTTAAAGAGCGTCCCGAGACTGACGTTGTTGCTCACTTTGCCACCTCCTGTGCCGCCATCTTGATGCCCGCGCCGTACTTATCGACGAGCAGTTGCACGGCGTCTTTAACGCCGTTCGTCACGCCGCGGCTCGAATAGGTGGCGCCTGACACGGCCTGGATGTTCTCCTTGGTCTCGCCTTTGACCAGGACAATCTGCGAGAGTGACTTCCCCTTGAACTGGTCGAGGAAACTCTTCTCCAAAATCTGGTCGCCGAGGCCGGGCGTCTCATTCATATCCAAGACCTTGACGTCGCTGATCTTCATGTCGGGACCGAGCGAAACGAGCATCTTGATGTAGCTGGAATATCCCTTGCCCGCGGTCTCCGCGATATAGTCTACCGGCTTTCCATTGGAGGTCGCCTCATAATACTCGTAGGCTTTGTTGGCGACAGTCCAAGTACCTGCCGGTTTGATGGGATCGGTCGCCGAAGGCGCCATCTCTTTCAAGGCCTCTTCCTTTTCCTTTTTCTCGGCCTGAAACCGGACGGGATACGTATGTTGATAGGTCACGCCCATGATAATGCCGGCAACGACGAAAATAACCACGAGGGGCAGGGTTATCTTCAGTATGTCCTTCATTTTTTCACCCCCTTGGCCTCGGCCTTGCCGAATACGCGACTCCGCATGCCCCGGTCAAGGAGCGGTGCGAAGCAGTTCATCAGGAGAATCGCGAACATCACACCCTCGGGATAGCCGCCTTTCAGGCGTATGAGCGTCGTAAGAATTCCAGCGCAGATTCCGAAGACCACCTGGGCACTCCGGACGGAAGGACCGGTAACATAGTCCGTTGCCATGAAGAACGCGCCGAGGATAAGGCCGCCGGACATCATGTGCAAGATCGGGTCGCCCGTCATGAGGCCGTCTTTGCCGCCGAAGATCCAGGTAAGAATGCCGACTGTGGCGATGAAAGGAATGGGTATATGCCACGTGATGTACCGCTTCGCCAGGAGAAACGCGGCGCCGAGCAGCAGCGCGATGACCGACGTCTCACCAAGAGAACCTGCCCGGTTCCCGAGGAAGAGGTCACGGTACAAGAGGGCCTTGGTGTGATAAATTTCAAGGAGTTTCGATATCCCTTCCTCTTTCAGAAGGACCAGGGGCGTAGCCGTGGTCTTGGCGTCAAGAGCCATAAACGTGGTTGCCGGCGCAACGAAGGTGGTCATGATTTTCGCGAAGCTGATCAGGACGAAAGCACGTCCGACCAGCGCCGGGTTGAAGATGTTGTAACCCAGACCACCGAAGAGCTGTTTGGCAATCATGATCGCCACGACGGACCCGATAAACGGGATGTAGAGGGGCGCATTGGCGGGCAGGTTCAGAGCGAGGAGCAGGCCGGTAAGGAACGCGCTCCCGTCCGTAAGGGTAATGGGTTTCTTCAGCAGCCACTGCATGCCTGCTTCTGCGGCGAGAGACGTCAGGAGACAGACAAGAATGACCATAATGGCCGGCATGCCGAAATAAATCACCGACATAATCACAGCGGGCAGGAGAGCTGCGCTCACCGTCCACATGATCTTCGCCGTGCTTTCCACGTCGTGCACGTGCGGGCCGATTGAAACGATCAGCTTGGGTTGTTCTTTCGCAAGTGCCTTTGCAGGTGCTTCCATCAGATTAACCTCTCTTTAGCATACGCATGGAGCATGGGACAAAGCGGATCGCCCTTACTCTCTGCGCTCTGCTCTATGCCCTCTGCGCTTTTAGTTTTTCTTTTTCGCCAGCTCTTTTTTCGCCTTCTTCACCCACTGCACGATCGGCCGGTTGGCCGGGCAGACAAAGGTGCAGGAACCGCACTCGAAACAGTCCATGAGGTTGTAGTCCTTGGCATCCAAATAATGTCCCTTCTCGATAAAGATGCCGATGAGGGACGGCTGAAGCTTCATGGGGCACACATCGATGCAGCGGCCGCACCTGATGCACGGGCCATAGGATTTGGTACTCACTTCGGATTTGGGAAGGACCGTGATCCCCGACGTTCCCTTGATCACGGGAACGTCGAGCGTGTACTGGCTCATGCCCATCATCGGCCCGCCGGCGATTACCTTGGCTGCGGAATCGGTAAGGCCGCCTGCCTCCTCGACGAGTTGCGCGAAGGGCGTGCCGATCCTGACAATAAAATTTTTGGGCTCTTTCACTCCCCTGCCCGTCACGGTCACATAGCGCTCGATAAGGGGCCGGCCGTAGCGGACCGCATTGTAGATAGCTTCCGCGGTGCCGACGTTTTGCACCACGACGCCCACATCCATGGGGAGCCCGCCAGCGGGCACCGTCCGCCCGGCAATGGCCTTGATAAGCATCTTCTCGGCGCCCTGGGGGTACTTGACTTTCAC
Source organism: Nitrospirota bacterium (assembly GCA_033854515.1). Taxonomy (GTDB): domain Bacteria; phylum Nitrospirota; class UBA9217; order UBA9217; family UBA9217; genus JAWOJY01. Next base: position 11,927 of record JAWOJY010000020.1, on the reverse strand, counting down.
CGGCCATACGTGGATGTCGGGCGATCCGGCCGCGGCCTTCTTCATGGACTCGATCGCGTCGGGCTTGTTCGCCTCGATGCCGATGTAACCCTTCTTCACGCCGAGGATCTTCATGAGGATCTTCAGCCCCTCGATGATCTCCGTCGGTTTTTCGAGCATGAGCCGGTGGTCCGAGGTCAGGTAGGGTTCGCACTCGGCGCCGTTCAGGATCACGACGTCGATCGGCTTTTCCTTGGGAGGCGAAAGCTTCACGTGCGTGGGGAAGGTGGCGCCGCCCATGCCGACGATGCCCGCGTCCTGGACCATCTTCTTGAGTTCGTCGGGATTGAGAAGGTTGTAGTCGGCGGTCTCCTTGAGGCCCGCCACCCACTCGTCCTTGCCGTTGCTTTCGATCACAACCGAAGGGACATCCATTCCCAGGGAATGGGGAAAGTTTCCGAGTGCCACCACTTTGCCCGACACCGAAGCGTGGACGGGAGCGGATACAAAGCCCGTGGTTTCGCCGATCTTTTCACCTTTTTTTACTTCTTGCCCGACGACAACGAGCGGTTTGGTGGGTGCTCCGATATGCTGGCTTAAGGGGATGATGACTCTCTTGGGGATTGCTGCGCGGATAGATGGTTTGTGTGCGGTCAGTTCTTTCTCGCCTGCGGGATGCACGCCGCCGGAAAACGTGGCCTCAGCTTTTATTGTGGTTGCTTCCATAATCTCTCTCACCTTAGTTACGTCAGTATAAGTTTAATTTATGGGATTATTACGCGTGTAAAATTACAGTTTGAGAAATTCAGGCCGCAAAGTTTATAACAGAACGAGGGAGATGTGTCAAGCAGTTTTTTGTTACTTAATTACCACCGTGATGATTGCTTTCATTACAATTTTACACAATCCTGAATCTCTTCATTGCCGCAAGGTCATGGTCATACCGAAGACGAACAGCAGGCCGCTCACGCCCGCGAGCACTGCAGAAACCGCAAAGAGGGAATAAAAAAATGCGAACTCAAGAGTCCCCGCTTCTTCAAAAGCCACAATGACCCAAAAGACGCTCATCGCGATAAGCGCAATATTCGCCAGCCAGAACTGGACATAGGCAAGCTGCGTGCTGTAAAGGCGTCTTCCGGACAGGCGCGGCACTATGGCGTATCCCCCTGCATATACTGCCATGGACAACCAGCCGAGCAGCATGACATGTACATGCACTGACCTCACCACAGCCGGCCACTCGGGCCAGAAAACGAGGAACACGCCGAGCGCTGTACCAAGAGCAAAGTATATAAGCGACACACGAATAAAACGGGAAACGAGCTTGTCTATCGCCACAACCTTCTCCTTCCACTGTTCCGCAGCGCAAAACATCATAACACCACGTTCTGTGCTGGCGAACTGCAATGCATGATGGCAAAACAGGCGTTTCGTGGCGACTACGCGACGGACACCACTTCCTTCACCTCGGGGACCTGCTGCTTGAGATATTTTTCCACGCCCATCTTGAGCGTCATTGTCGACATCGGGCAGGCCCCGCATGCGCCCCTGAGTCTCACCTTCACGACGCCGTTTTCATCCACACTTACGAGTTCGATGTCTCCGCCGTCCCTCTGGAGCGCCGGCCTGACCTGCTTGAGCGCCTCTTCAACCTTTCCTTTATCCATGTCTGCGTTCTCCTTTGTTGTAGATTTTGACAATTTATTATACACCTTTTTACCGCCGATGGACAGTTTTTTCTATGACAGAGATCATACCATCTGCATTAACGGTCTTTCTTTCCGTCCATATTTTTCGTTGACAGACTGCCTGGGCCTTGCTATTATTCCTGCAAATGATTCAGGCGATGGAGTTCGCCGTAACTGCCCCGCCTTTGGGGGCTAATGACTCCTACTCTCAGATTTTAAGAGGGCAGGAGTTTTTTATGCCCTGAAGGAGGCTTCATATGCATGAAGTATGGGGAATGGCGGCTCTCTGGCTGGGCCTGGCGCTTATCGCCACTTTGCTATCCATCTGGTTCCGGATCGCAACGGCGCTCTCTGAAATCGTCGTCGGCACCGTTGCACAGCTCGTTATCGGCGCCTTTATAGGAACGAGTCTTGGCTCTGATCTGGGGTGGATCAAGTTCCTCTCCGGCACGGGCGCAATAGTGCTCACCTTCCTTGCGGGCGCGGAACTGGACCCCGTTGTCTTCAAGGCCAGATGGAAAGAGGCGACGGTTATCGGGCTCGTCGCCTTCTTCGGTCCCTTTCTCGGATGCACCGCTCTTGCCTCCTATCTCCTGGGCTGGACGGCAAAGTCGAGCTGGCTGGCTGGCGTGGCCCTCTCGACCACGTCAGTGGCTGTGGTTTACGCAGTCATGCTCGAACTCGGCCTGAACAAGACGGAGTTCGGAAAAGCGGTTCTCGCTGCCTGTTTCATCAATGATCTGGGGACCGTCATTGCGCTCGGGCTGATCTTCTCGCCTTTTACCATAAAGACGCTGGTGTTCATTAGCGTCGGCGTCATCGCATTTGCCGTCCTGCCCTACCTCACCCCGAAATTTTTCAGGAAGTACGGAGGGAGGCCGTCTGAGCTGGAGGCCAAGTACCTCCTGCTGGCCCTCTTCGGGCTTGGCGCGCTCGCGGGCTGGTCGGGAAGCGAGGCCGTGCTGCCGGCGTATATCGTCGGCATGGTGCTTGCCGGAACGGTAGGCAAAGACCATGTCCTGATCAGGAGATTAAGGACATTGACGTTCGGACTGCTCACGCCTTTTTACTTTATCCGGGCGGGCTCGTACGTGTCCGTACAGTCGCTCATCGCGGCCCCCGTCGCGCTCCTGGTCCTGTTCTTAGGCAAGATGATGACGAAGATCATCGGCGTCTACCCGGCAACGAAAGCGTTTCGATATGCCCAGAAAGAGGGCATTTATACAACCCTGCTCATGTCCACGGGGCTCACCTTCGGATCGATTTCGGCCCTCTTCGGGCTCACCCACGGAATCATCGACCAGACACAGTACTCCCTGCTGATCGCGACCGTCATCGGCAGCGCCGTGGTGCCGACCCTGATCGCAAACGCCTTCTTCATCCCCCATTATCTGCTGCCGAAAAAGGAGAAGTTGCCCGCGGTTCTTGCAGAAAAATCTTTGGAGTCGACGGCTAAATAATAAGGAGGCTTCCATGCTGAATAAAATATTAGTTGCTTTCGACGGTTCTGAGGAGTCCTACGAGGCCTTCGACTTCGCCCTGCAAATGTCCAAACTCTGCACCGGCGCATCTCCGGAAATCACCGTTCTTTCCGTTGCGCAGCCCCCTGAGCCTGCCGATATCGTTGAAGTCGACGCGATCATCGACAGCGCCACGCAGCACTACGAGGACCTCTTCAAAGGGCTCCGTGAGAAGGCCCGTGGAAAGAACCTGGAAATAAAAACCGAGGTCATCGTGGGACATCCCGCCGACCAGATCGTGAAGTATGCGACAGACAAGAAAAGCGACTTGATCATCATGGGACAGCGGGGAAAATCCAAGATTGCAAAGTGGCTTCTGGGCTCGGTATCCAAACGGGTTTCCAGTTACGCGCCGTGTACGGTAACGATTGTAAAATAGCTATAAAGGGACTTACTCTCCATAATAAACTATATCGTAATATTCGCCGGCGGAGGCATCGGCTCCGTAGCGCGCTACCTTCTGGCAACCTGGATCGGACAGAAATGGGGAAGGAGCTTCCCCTTGGGCACTTTTGTAATCAACATCACGGGAAGCTTTCTCATCGGTTTCCTGATGACGCTGATGGCGGAGCGCTTTGTGGAAAACCCTCAATGGAGACTGCTTCTCGTTGTTGGGGGCCTGGGCGGGTACACTACCTTCTCAACGTTTCAGTATGAGACCGGCAAACTGGCCATGGACGGGGAACTCGGTTACGCTGCGCTGAACATGGTCTTGAGCGTCGCTGTCGGGTTCATGGCATTGAAGCTGGGCGAAATGATCGCAAAGAGCATATAGGAGGACAAAAGGTTAACCGCCAAGGCGCAGAGGTCGCGAAGGTTTCAGAGTTAAGAGGCGTAAAGCTTTTTCTTTGCGTCCTTCGCGTCTTCGCGGTTCCAAGCTTCGGTTCCGCTGTTCACGAAAAGGAGATAAATGATTACCAAAGGACCTGCGAAAAAACTGACCATTTATGTGGACGAGACGGACAAGTTCCACGGAAAGCCGGCCTACGAAGTGCTGCTCGATATCTTCTTCAAGAAAAAGATCATGGGCGTGAGCGTGTTTCGCGGAATCGCGGGCTACGGAAGCGACGGGGTGTTTCATACTGCGAAGATGCTGGAACTGTCGACGAACATGCCGGTGAAGATCGAGGTCGTGGAGTCCGAGGAAATGATCAATAGGGTCCTTCCCGATGTATACCATGTCGTTGAGAAAGGACTTGTAGAAGTAACAGACACGAACGTCGTCAAGTGCTGCCCGAAAGCGGAAGAGAAGCGAAAGGAAAAAGGAGAGCATATGAAGCTCGAAGGCAAGGCAAAGATGCTCCGGATAATCGTCAGTGAAGACGATACGTGGGAAGGCGAGCCGTTGCACGAAGCCATCGTCAAGCGCCTCATCATGACCTATATCGCGGGAGCCACGGTGTATAAAGCCATCGCGGGCTACGGTCCTCACAAGCGGTACCACAAAAAGAAGACCCTGACCACACACAGAGAGCTCCCGATACTGATCACGATCATGGACACGGAAGAGAATATCAATAAGGTAATCCCCATCCTTGACGATATGGTCGGCGAGGGCATTGTTGTACTTTCAGACGTGAATGTGATAAAATATATTCATAGAGATGCGGCAGGAATAGAAACGGCACTATAGCGTTATCGAAGCCAAGCATCAGGTGATGGAGTTCGCCGTTAACCGTCCCGCTTGCCAGGGCGAGACTAATGACTCCTACTCTCGAAACATGAGGGTAGGAGTTTTTTTATCTTCTGGCATCGCGCCGAGGAATAAAACGGATTAAATGAGAAAAGATATTACCACGGCACCTTTGATCAGAGCGACGAGACAAACAGAGGTCTGCCCGATGTGTAAGCTGTGGCGGGATGAGGAGATCAGATACATAGAGACGCTCCTGAGTAACGAAATGGTGATGGATCCGGGCGTCAGGAATGAAATAGCCAGGTCTCGCGGTTTTTGCAATAGGCATATGCATGAAATTGTAAAAGTTGCTGAAACGCCCGGGCGGACCGAAGACGGGGTCGGCTTTGTCATGTTCATGACCGATGCCGTTGAAATGCTGGACAAAGATCTGGATGAAGACCTGGCGCTCATAGACGAATCGCAAACGACCGAGAACGTTCTTCGCAAATTGAGTCGGCGAAGCCTTGATCGCCGGGCATCGTGTCCTGTCTGTTCATGGATCAGCAGGATCCATAGGATACACTGCGAGCCGTTCTTTGAACTCCTGCACAATGAAGAGTACCGTGTCTGGTATGAGACGGGACCGGGGTTATGCATGCCCCATTTCCAATTCGTATTGCAGATTGCAGATTTCACAGAAGTCGCTCGATCGAGCCTAAAGACCGTGTTTCTCGCGCAAAAAAGAAAGATGAGAGAGGTTCTGGGGCTTTGCAATGAATATATCCGAAAGAGCCGTTGGAATTCCAGAAATGAACCGAGAGGCGCTGAAGCAACGGTAAAAGACCTGATCCTGATAAAAATCGCGGGACTGGAAGGGCTGAATCTGATGCAGTGCGTTGAGTGTGGGTCCGGAAGAAGTAAAGATTGATTCTACGCAAAGTTTTATATTCGTACAATTTTCCCGTGAAGGAGGCGACAAAAGTGAATCCGGCAGCGCAATCATCTTCAATATCAAGATATTCCCAACTGAAAAGCGGCCTCTTGCAGTGCATCGACGGCATGCTCGGCGTCGAGAACATCCGCGGTTGTCCCTGCGAGGAGCTGAGCGATAAGATCCGGACGAACACCTTTAACCTCGTTGTGGTCGGTCAGTTCAAGCGCGGCAAGACGAGTTTGATAAACGCGCTCCTCGGGACCGATATCCTTCCCGTGGCCGTGGTGCCGCTCACGTCCATCGTGACGATCATGACCTACGGCGAGGCGCTCAGGATCAAGGTCTATTTCAACGATGACCGCGTTGCGGAAATAAAACCCGAAAGCCTTGCGGACTATGTGACGGAAAAAGGCAACCCGAAGAACGTGAAAGACGTGCGGGAAGTTGTTCTGACCTACCCTTCGCCGTATCTCAAGGACGGCGTGCGGCTGATCGACACGCCGGGCGTGGGCTCCATCTATCAGCACAATACGGACGTGGCGTATCAGTATTTGCCGAAGTCCGACGCGGCGCTTTTTCTTCTCTCCGTGGACCAGCCCATGAGCAAGGCCGAGCTCGATTTCCTGAAGGACGTGAAGGAGTATTCGAACAAGATATTCTTCCTCCTGAACAAGGCGGACTATCTCCGGGAGAACGACCTCAGTGAGTCCGTCGAATTCTCGAAAAACGCGCTCAGGGAAGTCATGGGCGCAGAGGTGAAGCTCTTCCCGGTCTCGGCCCGGCTCGCCCTGGAAGGTTCAGTGGCAAAGTCGGACGAGATGGTCCGGAAAAGCCTCCTTTCCGTCTTTACCGATGAGCTGCATAGATTCTTAATGGAGGAAAAGGGCAATATCCTCATCCTCTCCGCGGCGAACAACCTCCTGCGGATGCTTTCGCAGGCAAAGCTGGAGCTGAAACTCGAGCTGAAGTCTCTCACTACGCCGCTGGATGAACTGAAAGGAAAAATCCGGGCCTTCGAGGACAAAAAACGGGAAACGGAACTCGAAAAGCAGGACTTCGACATTCTCCTGGACGGCGAAGCAAAACGCCTGCTCAAGAACGTTCTGGACGACGATCTCGAACGATTTAAAAAAGACCTCGTCCCCCACGAACAGACGCACCTCGAAGAGCAGTTCAACCATAACAGGGGGCTTTCGCTGAAGGAACTCCACAGCATGCTCGAACAGCAGGTCATCACCCACGTCAGGCAGTCGTTCAACGCGTGGCGCGCGATGGAGGATGAGCGGCTCGCGAAGTCTTTCGAGAACGCGTGCAAACGGTTCATCATCAAGATAAACAATACCGTCGATGCGCTCCTGAAATTCTCATCGGAACTCTTTGCCGTGCCCTTCGACGCAGTCAAGGCTGAGGCCCTCTGGACGGTCAAGTCAGGCTTTTACTACAAATTCAAGGACGAACCCGTGGGACTTGAAATGCTCGCGTCTTCTTTGACGCTCGCCCTGCCCAGGTTCATTGGAGACAAGCTCATCCTGAAAAAGATGAAAGAGTATCTGCATGAGGTCGTCAACATCCAGTCCGGACGGCTGCGGTACGACTTCGCCGAGCGGCTCGACAAGAGCAGACTCGATTTCCGCTGGGAGATGCTCCAAAAGATCGACGCGACCATTGAGGGGATATCAGCGGCCATAGAAAAAGGAATGGCGCAGAGATCGAAAGGCGAGCAGGAGGTCGAGGCCAGGAAAGAGGAGCTGTACGGGACCGCAGGAAAGCTCGAATCCCTGCAGAAAAGGCTCATAGATATCAAAAGTTCCGTAGATGGCGCACAAGAGGCCTGAACGGGACAGGACGGAAACAAAAGGCGCCCCTTGCAGAGCACTCACAGGACAATGGAAAAAGAAGAATTAAAATTCAAGACTCAAACTCTGCGGTCCCTGCGCCTCTGCATGATCGCCGGAGTGCGCCATGATTCACGATGACAGTTTATTTACCGGCCGCAGCGAAGAAATAGGGCTTGTGCAGGGCGTGATCAGGTCCCGCGGCCGCCTGCATGTTTACGGACCTGCGGGCGCGGGGAAAAGCGCCCTTCTCCGCCGCGCGCTGACACGATGGGAGGAAATGCCGGATCCGCCGGCTCCGGTCTACTGCCGGAGCAGCGGGACGTTAAGGGAGATTCTCATAAGTCTCTCCGCCTTCCTGCTCGGCCGGTTCGAGCATCTCAGCGGGCTCGATAAATACCGGGAGCCCGTCGAGATAGAGACGAGGAACGATACCGATAGAGAGAACATTATCAACCTCAGAAACATCGTTTATCGGTATCTGAAAAAAGGAGACTTTTGCGTCATCCTCGACCATTTGGAAAACGTGACGCCGAGGATCAATTCGTTCCTGTCGGCTTTGTACGGGTGCGCGACGGTCATCACCGCGAGCAGGCAGAGCTGGGACCTGACGGATCGCGGGTTTACGGGCAGGCTTGCTTATGATCTGTGGCTTGTCCCCAAGCTCAGGGTGGGGAACCTTTGCGAAGACGATGCGTTCAAGCTCATGGAATCGTTGTACGGATCTCTGAATGGAAAAGTCCGCGACAAGCTCCGTCTGTTCAAGGACATTTACGAAGCGTCTCAGGGAAACCCGAAGGTGATAAAAAATATCTTCGGGAAGTCTTCGGACCCGAAATATCTGCACGACGGAAAACTGAACCTGAACCTTGTCGTGATCGACTGCCGCATGGATGAGGTCCGTGTGCGATGACCTTTTACTGTACCGCGTGCTGGAAAGAAATACGGGAAGACGATAGAAAGTGTCCGCACTGCGGCGCGGACGTTTCGGAACACGACCGGAAAAGCTTCGATGAAAAACTGATCCTGGCCCTGAGGCACCCCGTACGGGAGACGGCAGGGATTGCGGTCTGGATACTGGGAGAGCGGGAAGTCGCTGCCGCCGTCACTCCCCTCATCGGGCTCTTCGAACGTACGGACAATCCTTATCTGCAGAGGGAAATCCTCGGCGCGCTCGGGAAAATAGGAACGCGGGACGCAATCGACTTCATTACGAAATCTCTCGGCCATCCCGTCGGCATGGTAAGGAGACAGGCGGAAGAGATCATGGATCAGAAGAGATCGCAGGAAAAAAATGAATAGCCGGCAGCCGAGGTATTGATTATGGACGATACTGACAAAACGCCGACCTATCGTTGCTCAATCTGTGAACGTCTTTATGACCCGGAGTTCGATTACATGTGCAAGCTCCAGTATGCGGTAACCAGATGCGATGAAGTGAAATCCGAATTTATTCAAAAAGGGATTTGTAACTACCACTTCTGGCGCATGGCGGACATATCCGCACCTGCGGATATCGTGGCTATGGCAGCGATGCTGATCGCTCTGTTTGATGCTCTGCTTCACGCGAAGGCGGAACTTGACAAAGATGTTTCTCCCGACGGGTACAATATCGGCATCAACGACGGCCTCGCGGCCGGACAGACGATCCTGCATCTGCACGTTCATCTCATCCCCCGTTACAAAGGAGACGTGCCCGACCCGCGCGGCGGCATACGGTGGATATTCCCGGACAAGGCGGTCTACTGGAAGGATTGATCATCCTTTCATCACGGAAAAGCAGTCCATTCCGCGGCAGTAGCTGAGAGGCCTAACAAATGAAACGGTTCAAAATAACGTTACTGAAAGGAATGATACCATGTCGAAAACCAGAAAGATAACAGCACGGGAGATCCTGGATTCACGAGGCAATCCGACGGTCGAGGTCGATGCGATTCTGGACAACGGCGTCATAGGCAGGGCGGCGGTGCCCTCAGGCGCCTCGACGGGAAGCAAGGAGGCCGTGGAACTTCGGGACGAAGATAAAAAGAGATACCTGGGCAAGGGAGTGCTCAAAGCTGTATCGAACGTGAACGAAGTGATCGCGCCGGAACTCATCGGCAAGAACCCTGAGGACCAGAGCGCGATAGACTCTCTTATGATCAAACTCGATGGAACGCCTAACAAGGCGAAGTTAGGCGCGAATGCCATCCTCGGGGTCTCTCTCGCCGTGGCAAAGGCTGCCGCGCTGGACAGGGGTGTCTCTATTTTCAGATATCTTGGTGGAGAAACAGCGCGTCGTCTTCCGATACCGTTTTTCAACATCCTGAACGGCGGCAAACACGCGGACAACAACGTCGATATCCAGGAGTTCATGATAGCGCCCGTCGGAGCTCCGTCCTTTCGGGAGGCGCTCAGAATGGCTGCGGAAACGTATCATACCTTAAAATCTGTTTTGAAATCCAAAGGTCTGAATACCGCCGTCGGAGATGAAGGAGGATTTGCGCCGAATCTTTCTTCCAATGAAGAAGCGATTCAGGTAATCATTTCCGCGATCGAAAAAGCCGGATATGCGCCGGGCAAGGACATCTCGTTCGTCCTGGACCCCGCTGCGAGCGAGTTTTACCAGGACGGCAAGTATGTTCTGAAGGCGGACAACAGCAGATTGTCTTCGAAAGAAATGGTCGGTTACTATGCAAACCTGATCACGAAGTATCCCATTCTATGCATTGAAGACGGGCTTGCCGAAGACGATTGGGACGGCTGGCAGATTCTTACGAAAGAAATGGGGAAGAAAATCCAGCTCACCGGCGATGACATCTTTGTCACAAATCCCAAAATTTTGGCGGAAGGCATCAAAAAAGGCATCGCCAATTCCGTGCTGGTCAAACTCAACCAGATAGGCACGCTTTCCGAAACGTTGAAAACGGTGGAGATGGCGAAAACAGCGGGATACACCTGCTTGTTTTCCCATCGATCAGGAGAGACGGAGGATTCGTTCCTTGCGGACATCGTCGTCGCCACAAATGCGGGCCAACTCAAGACCGGCGCGCCTGCGCGTTCGGAAAGGCTTGCAAAATACAATCAGTTACTGAGGATCGAGGAGGAATTGGGTGATCGCGCAGTGTTCAGAGGAGACCTGCGGTGGTAAATAAATGAAATTTGTCTACACAAAGTTATACTTTCTAACATTGAACTAAGAAAAACCTCTTAAAGGTCTCGGGAAACATGATATCACTCAGTGTTTTGAGTAATTGCGTTCCCGGCGCATTACTCTTCTACATTGCACATGTCGTTGTCGCCGAACTGGCAGTCGTCAGGCAGAACGGTCTGCTCGCCATGTCCCTTGACCGACTTCTTTATGGCTTCCAGCGCGCCCGGCTCCGCATGCGGAACCTCGGGAATGGCCATTTCCATTTCCCGGAGTTCCTCCGATTCTTCCTTGAATGCCCTGACCTCATAAGCTTCGGTAAGCGTTTCCCGTTGAGGCGCTTTTCTGGTTTTTTTCGCGAGCCGCTTCATCGCAATCGTCTCCTTTCCACGCTTACTTTCTTTAAGTATAGCACTTCAACGGGACAGGGTGGATGTATGGAGAGAGAAGGCGAAGGGGTAGATTGGATGCAAATTTGTTGACAAATGAGCGGGATAACGCTATAAGTCGGATGCCTGACATCGCCACTGACCTAACGGTGAACAGAAAAACAACTTGAATGAGGAGAAATAAATGGTTGAGATAGATATCCCCGGCTTTGGTTTGGTGAGGTTGGAACACCTGGTCTCGGATTTCACGGGAACATTGTCCGTTGACGGAAAACTCCTGCCCGGTGTCAAAGAACGCCTAAACACGATAGCGGAACTGCTGAAGATTCATATTTTGACCGCCGATACCTTCGGCAAGGCGCGTGCTGAACTTGAAAACGTCAACTGCGAAGTGCATATTCTTACCGGTGAAAACCACGATATGCAGAAAGAGGGGTACGTGAAGCGGCTCGGCGCGGATACAGTCGTCGCTTTCGGGAACGGGAACAACGACCGCAAGATGCTCAAGGCCGCGAGGATAGGCATTGCCGTGACTGAGGGCGAGGGTTGCGCCGTGGACGCGATAACCGCCGCGGACATCCATGTACAAAACGCAACGGATGGCCTTGATCTTCTCCTTAATCCTAAGCGGTGCAAAGCAACGTTGAGGTTTTGATCCCTCGATATTTCATATTGCCACTAAGAGTAATATCTGCTACATTACCTTCCGGGGTTTTTGGAAACGATGAATTATCTTGTCATAGGTGTCGGCGGTTTCGTCGGGGCGGTTACCCGATATGCGGTAGCGGTCTGGATCGGCCAGCGGTGGGGGCGTATCTTCCCCCTCGGCACCTT
>JAWOJY010000019.1:0-8858 GCA_033854515.1 Nitrospirota bacterium | reverse complement strand
ATGTCCCCGTGGCATTGTACGCACGCCGCCTGGGCAACAGGGTCCACTTTGCTCTTTACGGCAAGCGCATTTGCCAGGTCCTGGATCGACTTGTCTATAGTTCCCGTCGGCGGCTTGTCGGGGTGCTTGGTATATTTCATGTGGCAGTTCACGCAGTCGAAGGACCCATGAACCGATTTGGAAAACCTGTCTGGATCTACATTCAAGTTGACCTTGACTCCGTCTCCCTTTTCCACCGTATCCTGCATGGCGCCGTGACAGGTAAGGCACGACGCGGCATCGGGCGCCGCATCGGCTGCGGGGAGAACATACAGCGTCAGTAACAGAAAGATTGTAATCAGCCACTTGCCCATACTCTCTCCTTTCAAAACCGAAATGGAGTTGGCGAGGATTCGTGCCCGCCCGTGTACCATAATCTAAAATCTAAATTTTCCGCGAAACCGTTCGCGAAGCAGTGCAGTCCGCTTGAAAGAAGCATGCGCTTTCCCTTGCGGGAAACAGACCGGCAGACTGGTGATGCGCACCTTCCCCTCCTGTAATATAACCCCCTTTCGATAAAGTTTATTCTTTCCTGGACTGCCACGGCTTCCGGAAAAACATTCTTGCTCTTGTCAAGCTAACCGGAGTCCCACCGCGAACGTGGTCCCTGCATCGATGCAAGAAAACGATCTGGTAAAAAATCGAAACATTTGCGAAACTTATGGTTCCGATTCACATGTAATGGTTATGAGTTCTTGGCTCATCAACTTATTTTGTTGTAATTTTGCGCCCTCTGGTGATTTTATCACGAAATTTTCTATTGTGCGGCTATTTTTTAACTGCACGGATCATGCCAACAAGTAATGCATTGATTTTACAAAAAAACCGCAAACATATATTTTGCAATCTTGAGAATTTTCTTTCCATTGTTTCACATTTGCAAAACAGGTGGTTTACTGTCGTGATTTAGCGTGCTCAGTAGTGAACTTCCACCAAGTAGAGCCCTCGAGCAGGGGCGGTCCTGCCCGCCATGGTCCGGTCACGGGACCTGAGCATCCCTTTGACATCCGAACCGGTAAATCTGCCGAGGCCGACCTCGACAAGCGTGCCAATGATGTTTCTTGCCATGTACTGGAGAAACGAATCGGCCTCCAGCCGCACCTCTATGATATCTCCCCGCTTTTTGATCTCCAGTGCCTTGAGTGTCCGTACCGGAGTTTTCGCGCCGCAGCCCGAGCCCCGGAAAGCGGAAAAATCATGCTTTCCGACAAGATGAGCGGCTGCGAGCCTCATGTTTTTCATGTTTAACCGAAGATTGACATGCCATGCGTAATTGCGGTACAGAGCGGTAGGAGAACGCCGGTTGAGAATCAGATACCGATAGACTTTGCCGATGGCGCTGTAACGGGCATGAAAGTCTAAATCAACTTCTTCTGATGAGAGCACCCTTATATCGGGAGGAAGAAGATGATTGAGTGCCGGAGCCCATGATTCGGGCGGTAAGGTGCTTTCCGTTTTGAAGTTGACGGTATGGCCCAGGGAATGGACGCCTGCATCGGTCCTGCCCGATGAACAGGTCGCTGTCACCGATCCGGTCAGGTTCCAGAGAGCATGCTCGAGAGTTTCCTGTATTGTGGGCACGCCCGTCCCGGCCTGTGACTGCCAGCCGTGATAGTTCGTTCCGTCGTATTCGAGGATAAGTTTGACGTTCCTTAACATATAGACAATCAGATGTGAGATGACAGGGGACAGACAACTGAATAAAATGGCAAAGAGGAATTTTGTCAGGTCTGTCTTCTGTGCTCTGTCCTCTGGTCTCTATTCTCCCAGGTACGCCTTCTTGATCCCGGGGTCAGTCTCGAGTGCCGGGGCATCTCCCTCCATGACGACCTTCCCCGTTTCCATTACGTACGCCCGGTGCGCGAGCCTGAGCGCAGCCTTTGCGTTCTGCTCAACAAGCAAAATAGTCGTGCCCTGCTGGTTGATGTCCCGAATGATCCTGAATATTCTGCTCACGATGATGGGAGCAAGCCCCAGTGACGGTTCATCGAGGAGAAGGATCTTCGGTCCGGACATGAGCGCTCTGCCGATTGCGAGCATCTGTTGTTCTCCACCCGAGAGCGTTCCTCCGTGCTGCCTGCTCCTCTCAGCGAGCGGGGGAAACATTTCAAACACCTTTTCCATTCCTCTTGCGAGTTCTTTTCTACTTCTCAGAAAAGCGCCCATCTCGAGATTTTCACGGACGGTCATGCGGGGGAATATCCGCCTGCCCTCGGGAACCTGGCAAATGCCGAGCCGCACGACCTCGTGGGCAGGCAGTTCCGAAATGTCCCGTTCTCCGTACCATATGTTTCCCGACTGAATCGGGATACCTCTCGATATCGCCATTAAGGTCGTCGACTTCCCCGCGCCGTTCGCGCCGATCAGCGCGACGATCTCGCCCTGCCGCACTTCCAGATTGATCGCTTTGAGCGCCTCTATCCTGCCGTATGAGACGGACACGTCGGCAAGCCTAAGCATGATGGTTTTCCCTGCCGAGATACGCCTCGATCACGTCGGGGTTCTCCCGGATTTCTCCGGGCAGGCCTTCCGCGATCTTCACGCCGTGGTCGAGCACGACGACGCGGTCGGAGATCCCCATGACGACTTTCATGTCGTGTTCGATCAGAAGGATGGCCACGCCGTTGTCACGGACTTTCTGAATCAGATCCATCAAGTCGCGCGTCTCCTGAGGGTTCATGCCCGCCGCCGGCTCGTCGAGAAGCAAAAGGTGCGGCTCGGTGCCGAGTGCCCGGGCGATCTCAAGCCTGCGCTGGTCGCCGTAGGGGAGATTCGAAGCGAGGGAATCGAGCTTATTTTCCAGACCGACGAACTTCAGAATGTCCACAGCCCGGTAGGTCATGTCTCGTTCCTCTTTTTGTACTTTTTCAGGCCTGAAGATTGCTCCGAAGACCCCGGCGCGGGTGCGGCAGTGTGCGGCTGCCATGACGTTCTCGATGCAACTCATCCCGCCGAAAAGCCTGATGTTCTGGAACGTACGCGCTATGCCCATGGCCGTGATTTCGTGGGGCGGCATGCCCGTGATGTCTCGGTTATGGAATATCGCCGTACCCGACGACGGCCGGTACATGCCGGTGATGCAATTGAACAAGGTTGTCTTCCCCGCTCCGTTCGGGCCGATGATGCTCACGATCCTCTCCCGCTCCACCCGCATATCGACGCCGTCGAGTGCCCTGAGTCCGCCGAAGTATTTTCCGAGATTTTTCGTTTCGAATAGAAGCATGTTGAGAGATTTCCGGTACGGACTCTTACGGAAAATACAGATTAAACATGACGCTGCCTGTCCGATCGATTTCGCCGGATAGCGATCCGTTTTTTTCGCATTTATCCGTGTCCAATGTGATCGAGCTTATTTTATTTACTCCCCGCAGACCCCAACAGTCCCCTGGGCCTGAAGATCATCATGCCCACGAGGGCGAATCCGAAAGCAAGCATCCGGTAGTCCTGAAACTCCCTGAAAAACTCCGGGAGAGCTATGAGAAGGAAAGCCCCCAGAATGATCCCGGGGATACTGCCCATGCCGCCGAGAACCACCATGCACAGGATCATCACAGATTCGAAGAAACTGAAGCTCTCCGGCGAGACAAAGGCCATTTTTGCGGCAAAAAAGACTCCGGCGATACCTGCCCAGGCCGATCCCAGCACAAAGGCGAGGAGTTTGAGCCGGAACGTATCGATCCCCATTGCCTCAGCGGCTACCTCATCTTCACGTATAGCGATCCACGCACGCCCGATCCTCGATCGCATGAGTCTGTGCGTGGCGAACACGGTGAAACATGCGATGATGAGAATCAGGTAATAGAAATCCAGAGGGGCCGAGAGCGTATAACCGGCTATGGCGGGCCTGCCTATTCTGGAGATGCCGTTCGGGCCGCCGGTCATGCTGTCCCAGTTGTTCAGCACAATCCGGGTGATTTCTCCCAGTCCCAGAGTGACGATGGCAAAATAATCTCCCCGGAGTCTCAGCGTGGACATGCCGATGAGCAAAGCAAAAACACTTGCGGCAAGCGCACCGGCGACCATTCCCGGCCAGAAGGCGGTTCCGAACCGGGTGGAGAGTATGGCATAGGTATAGGCGCCGACCGCGTAGAAAGCGACGTACCCCAGGTTCAGGAGGCCGGCCTGGCCGACGATAATGTTCAGTCCCAGCGCAAGGACGATATACATCCCCGTGAGCGTAAGTACGTCACGGTAATAATCATTCTGGAAAATCGGTATGACGAGAAGAAGGACGATGATGATCGCCAGGGCGGTCCTCGTCCGAACGGCCTTCGAGACGGCGTCGATAACTTTCCCGGCACGGGACAGTTGCCGTGTAAATTCGTCTAAGGCGCCTGCGAAAGGCCCTGCCTTGGAGAGCCGCCATGAAAGAACGGCCGCAGTTGTGATTCCTGCAATTTCGAGCGCATGGACGGCGCCGGTAAACGGCAGCACGAGCAATCCGGCCCAGAAAGATATCGCGATATACCGGAAATATTTGGTTGCCGTCGCCGGGAATAAGACCATGATAGGTTGCGATTATCCCACAAAATGAACGGGAATTCAAGGGAATCGTGGGAAAGGAAATCACACCTTATCGATATGTCTTTGGCCGACCAGGCCGGAAGGCCGGAGGATGAGCGTGATGATGAGAACAAGAAAGGCAAAAGCGTCTTTGTAGACGCTCGAAATATAACTCGCGCAGAAGTTCTCGATGAGACCGAGCGTAAAGCCTCCGAGCATGGCGCCCGGAATGCTTCCAATGCCGCCGAGCACTGCTGCGGTAAAGGCCTTGAGGCCCGCGGTGTACCCCATGAAAAAGTGGGCCACCCCGTAGTACAGGGTCACCATCACTCCCGCGACGGCAGCCAGCGCCGATCCGATCATGAAGGTCACGGAGATGACCTTGTTGATATTGATTCCGACGAGGCCTGCCATGGTCATGTCCTGGGACGTTGCGCGCATGGCCTTGCCGAGTTTCGTCCGGGTAATGAAGAGCTGCAGCAGAACCATGAGAAGAATGGACGCGCCAAGAATAAGGACCTCGACAGGAGAAATTCTGGCCCCCAGAAAGGTGAAACCCTCGAATGAAATCACGGGGGGAAGGTATTTGTATTCCTTGCCCTGAGCAAGCATCACGAAATTCTGGAGTATGATCGACACGCCTACGGCGCTTATAAGCGGCGCGAGTTTCGACGCATTGCGGAGCGGCCGATAGGCGACGCGTTCTATCGCCGCACCGTACGCCGCACAGAAGAGCATGGAAACGACAATGGTTATACCGAGCGTGAGCGCGAGGCTGTAGGCCGGCAGCCCAAGCGCCGTGAGCAGGCCGAGAACAATGATGCCGAGGTACGCTCCGAGCATATACACCTCGCCGTGTGCGAAGTTGATAAGCTGAAGAATGCCGTATACCATGGTATAGCCGAGCGCAATGAGCGCATATACCGCGCCCAGGGCAAGTCCGTTTATGAGCTGCTGGGTAAACATCTTCTATGAAAATGTAAAACGCAAAATGCAAACATCACAATGCAGAATATTGACGTGCCGGTCTGTCATCATTACT
The DNA here is from genome assembly GCA_033854515.1 of Nitrospirota bacterium. Classification (GTDB taxonomy): domain Bacteria; phylum Nitrospirota; class UBA9217; order UBA9217; family UBA9217; genus JAWOJY01. The sequence goes on along the minus strand of JAWOJY010000019.1, from coordinate 3,274 downwards.
GCACTTTCACGTTGCATTTTTCATTTCGACTTACTGTATCGGCTTAAACTTTCCGTCTCTTACCTGCCAGACCACGTAAGGCGCCTTTGTCACATCCCCGTTTTTATCGAAAGAAATGTCCCCGAAGGCGCCGTGGAAGGTCGTCTTTGAAATGTATTCGGCGAGCTTGGCTCCATCCGCGGTCCCGGTCCGGGAAATCGCGGTCAGGATGATATTCGCCGCGTCGTACGCGTAAATTGAGTAAGGGCCCGGTTCGCCGTAGCGTGACGTAAAGTGTTTGATGAATGTTTGTGCCGTCGGAAGGCCTGCCGGATCTTTCCCGAAGGTAACATACGTTCCATCCGCCGCCGTCCCTGCGATTTTTATAAAGGTGGGGTCGAATACGCCGTCGCCCGTCACCATGGGAACATTCAGTTCGATTTCCTTTGCCTGCCTCACGAGCCTGCCTGCCTCGGGATAAATTCCTCCGAAATAGTAGAGGTCCGGGTTGCTCTCTTTGATAGCGGTAAGCACCGCCTTATAATCGGGATCTCGCTGCACGATGCCGCCGTAATATACGACCTGGACCCTGTCGCCCAAGGCCTTTTTGAAATAGTCCGCCAGCCCCTGGCCGTAAGCCGTCTTATCATGGATGATGGCGATCCTTTTCGGCCTGAGCGTCTTTAAAACGAACTCTGCGGCAAGCCTGCCCTGCTGGTCGTCGGTTCCGCATACCCGGAAGACGTCCTTGAATCCCTGCAGCGTAAGCTGGGGATTTGTCGTGGCAGGAGTGATCATTACGACATGTGCGTCATTGTAGTATTTCGACGCCGGTATCGAACAGCTCGAATTCCAATGACCGACGACCGCCGCAACCTTCTGATCGACGAATTTATTCGCTATCGAGACCGCCTGTTTCGGGTCCGCCTGGTCGTCGCCGCTCAGGACGACGATCTTTTTCCCGAGCACCCCGCCGTTCTCGTTCCATTCAGCAGCGGCGAGTTCGACGGCGTTCCTGAGATCCACCCCCATCTTGCTCTGATCGCCCGTCATCGGGCCTGAGGCGCCGATCTTGACGACGTTGTCGTCGCGGCGCGCACAGCCGTAAGCGACTGCGGAAATGATCGCCAAAATATAAAGAAATTTGAAAAACCTGCCCATATTATTCCCCCTGTTTTACTTCAGGACCGAATAGTGTGCGGTGCCTTTTGGCTTCTGCTGTTCGAATATTTTTTATCATCTCTTCTGCGGCCCCTTTGATGTCCTTCGCAGTCAGGATTGCACTGATGACCGCTACGCCGTCTGCTCCCGCCGTGATCACCTCGGTCACATTGGCATCCGTAATGCCGCCGATCGCAATCAAAGGGATCGAGACCGACCGTTTGATGAGACCCAGCGTTTCGATTCCCTTCGCGGGACCTGCATCCTTGGTCGTCGTGGCGAATATGGGGCCGAACCCGATATAATCGGCGCCTGCGTCCCGCGCCGCCTTGGCCTGTTCCAGGCTGTGCGTCGAAATTCCGATGATTTTCCCCTTTCCGAGCAGCTTTCTCGCATACTCGATGGGAAGATCGTCCTGCCCGAGATGCACACCGTCGGCATCCACGGCCGCGGCGATATCAGTATGATCGTTTACGATGAAGAGACAGCCAGCGTGCCGCACTTTGTGAACAAGGCGGGAAGATGTATCGTAGATCGCTCTCCGCGACCCGTGCTTGCACCGGTACTGGATAAACCTCACACCCGCCGAAAGGGCCAGCGATACGACCTCGTCCGGGCTCCGGCTGAGACTATCCTGGTCCAGGATCATACACAAGGAGGCCGGACTATTTGGCCGGGCCGGAATTATTGTACCTCTCCATGAATTTCGTCGAAATATTTCCCTTCTGAAAATCCGGATCATCGAGTATCTTCTTGTGCATGGGAATCGTGGTTTTCACGCCTTCTATGATAAACTCATCGAGCGCCCGCTGCATCCTCCAGATGGCGTCGTCTCTCGTTTCAGCGTGGACTATCAGCTTTGCGATCATGGAATCGTAGTAGGGCGGTATGACATATTGGGTATATGCCGCGGTGTCGACGCGCACGCCCGGTCCGCCCGGAGGGTTAAAGGCCGTAATCATGCCCGGCGACGGCGTAAACTTGTCGGGACACTCGGCGTTGATCCGGCATTCAATGCTGTGTCCCTTGATCTTTATTTGCTCCTGCTTGAACGACAGCGGCTCACCTGCGGCGACCCGTATCTGCTCTTTCACGAGGTCGACGCCCGTCACCATCTCGGTCACCGGGTGTTCCACCTGGATCCTCGTGTTCATCTCCATGAAGTAAAAGCTCCTGTTTTCGTCCATGAGGAACTCGATGGTGCCGGCGTTGCGGTACTTGGCCGCCTTTGCCACGGCCACGGCCATGTCGCCCATCCGCTTCCGGAGGTTTGCGTCGACGATGACGGACGGGGCCTCTTCAATAAGTTTTTGATGTCTCCGCTGGATCGAGCATTCACGCTCTCCGAGAAACACGACATTTCCTTTTTCGTCCGCCATGATCTGTATCTCGATATGCCGCGGCTGGAGGATATATTTCTCTATGTACACGTCGGCGTTCCCGAAAGCAGCAAGCGCTTCGGACTGCGCCATGACGAAGGAGTTTGCGAACTCCGATTCCTCCAGGACCACGCGCATTCCCTTGCCGCCGCCGCCGGCCGCCGCCTTCACCATGACGGGGAAGCCGAGTTCCCGGGCGATCTCGATGGCGCTGTCCTCTTCGGTAACCACCCCATTGCTGCCCGGCAATACGGGTACGCCAGCCTTCTGCACGGTTTCGCGGGCTTTGGCCTTGTCGCCCATAAGCTTGATGCTGTCCGGACTCGGCCCGATGAACTTTATCCCCGCCGAATTGCATACCTCCGCAAAACTGGGGTTCTCCGCCAGAAACCCGTAACCGGGATGGATGGCCTCCGAATCGGTAATCTCCGCCGCGCTGATAATGCTTGGAACGTGAAGGTAACTGTCGCTGCTCTTCGGAGGGCCGATGCATACGCTCTGGTCAGCAAAGCGCACGTGGAGCGAATTGGCGTCTGCTGTGGAGTGCACAGCCACGGTCTTGACGCCCATTTCCTTGCAGGCCCTGATGACGCGGAGCGCGATTTCTCCACGGTTTGCAATCAATATCTTCTTAAACACTCAGACACCTCATACCATGATTTCGAATTTCTCGTTCGAAATTGCGTTTATACCGGCTCTATGACGAAAAGCGGCTGTCCGTATTCCACGGGCTGGCTGTTCTCCACAAGGATCTG
>JAWOJY010000018.1:0-18564 GCA_033854515.1 Nitrospirota bacterium | reverse complement strand
CAGGCTGCGGGCGATCCCCTTCGATCAACGGATTGACGCGCCGTCCGCCTTCGGGGCGGATGACCTGCTGGCTCTTGCCGTCGTCACCGCTGGAAACCGAGGGCGACTTGTATTCGGCGAGCGCCTCGCCGGCGATGAGTTGCTTCACTTCGGTGCCGTCGAGGATCTCCCGTTCGAGCAGCGCTTCGGCGATGCGCACCATCGCATCATCATTTTCGTCGATGATGCGCTTGGCGGTGTCGTAGCCCTGCTGGACGAGCTTGCGCACCTGCTCGTCGATGCGAATGGCGGTTTCCTCACTGTAGTCGCGGTGCTGGGCGATTTCGCGGCCGAGGAATATCTGCTCTTCCTTTTTGCCGTAGGTGAGGGGGCCGAGCTTATCGCTCATGCCCCATTCGGTCACCATCTTCCTGGCGAGGGCCGTCGCACGCTCGATGTCGTTGCCGGCTCCCGTTGTCATGTGCCGGAGCGCGATCTCCTCCGCTGCCCTGCCGCCGAGCAGGATGGCGATTTCATTCAACAGGTGTTCACGGTCGTACGAGTAGCGGTCGGCCGTCGGAAGCTGGAGCGTGACGCCCAGGGCCATGCCGCGCGGAATGATCGAGACCTTGTGCACCGGATCGGTGCCGGGGATGAGCTTCGCCACCATGGTATGGCCCGCCTCGTGGTAGGCGGTGTTCTTCTTCTCTTCGTCGCTGATAAGCATGGTTTTTCGCTCGAGGCCCATGAGGATCTTGTCCTTGGCGCGGTCGAAGTCGTCGTTCTCGACCTGCGTCTTCCCCATTCTGCCGGCGAGTAGCGCGGCCTCGTTCACCAGGTTGGCCAGTTCCGCTCCGGAGAGTCCCGGCGTGCCGCGCGCGATCGCTTCGAGGTCCACGTTCGGCGCGAGTTTGATCTTCTGTGTATGCACCTTGAGCACGCCCACCCTGCCGTTGAGATCGGGCCGCGGGATCACCACCTGGCGATCGAACCTGCCGGGACGGAGCAGCGCCGGGTCGAGCACATCGGGGCGGTTCGTCGCCGCCACGAGAATCACGCCTTCGTTGCTCTCGAAGCCGTCCATCTCGACGAGGAGCTGATTCAGAGTCTGTTCGCGCTCATCGTGGCCGCCGCCCAGGCCCGCGCCGCGATGCCTGCCCACGGCGTCGATCTCGTCGATGAAGATGATGCAGGGCGCATTCTTCTTGCCCTGCTCGAAGAGATCACGGACACGCGAGGCGCCAACACCTACGAACATTTCGACAAAGTCCGATCCACTGATCGACAGGAACGGCACGCCCGCCTCGCCCGCGATGGCCCGGGCAAGCAGCGTTTTGCCGGTGCCGGGAGGGCCGACGAGGAGCACGCCCTTGGGGATCTTGCCGCCCAGTTTCTGGAACTTCTGGGGGTCCCGGAGGATTTCGATGATCTCCTGGACCTCGACCTTGGCCTCGTCCATGCCGGCCACTTCGTTGAAGGTGACTTTTTTCGTACTTTCACTCAACAGCCTGGCCCTGCTCTTGCCGAAGGACATGGCCTTGTTGCCGCCCATCTGCATGTTGCGGATCAGGAACATGAACCATATCGCCATCAGGATGAGCGGAGCCCAGCCCACGAGAAAATTATACCAGGGCGATCCGTCGTTCGGCTCGGCCTTGATCTTCACGCCTTTGGCCATCAACTCCTTGGTAAGGTCGGGATAGTCCGGCAGGACCGTTTTGAAAGACTTTCCGGTTTTGTAGGTACCCTTGAGATCGTTCCCCTTGATCGTGACGTCATTGACGTCGCCGGCCTTGACCTTGTCCATGAAATCGCTGAAGGAAATCTGTATCGCCGACTGGCTCACGGGATTGAACAGATTGAACATAAGCACCGCAACCACGAAGAACAGCAGCAGCAGTGCCAGATTTTTATAGAATGAATTCACCGATTGAAACCTCCTGAAACAAACGCCTCTTCATTAATTAATTTATTAATTATACTGCACAGTTACTGGTAATAATAACACATTCATACTGTCATAACAATAGTTTTATTTTTGATGAGCAACTTTCCCTGTGTTCGCGCTCCCTAGGCGCCCGTCCGGAAAAGACCGCGACCGGTCATCCCTGCTGTCTCTCCTCCATGGGCAGCACGGCGATGTATGGCAGGTTCCTGTAGCGGTCCTTGTAGTCGAGGCCGTACCCGACGACATACTTGTTCGGGATGCGGAAGCCCGCATAGTCGGCCTCGATCTGAACTTTCCGGCGGTCGGTCTTGTCGAGGAGCACGCAGACCCTGAGCGAGGCGGGCTCCCGCTTCAGAAGCATCTGCTTGAGATAGTCTATGGTTACGCCAGAGTCCATGATGTCTTCCACGAGAAGCACGTCCTTGCCATTGATGTCTTCTTTCATGTCGGCAAGGATCTGCACCGGGCTGCCGCCCACTCCTTTTGACGAGGAGCTGGTACAATGGATGAAGTCCATCCGCACCGATATCTTGAGCGCCCGGGCGAGGTCGGACATGAAGAAAAGCGCGCCCTTGAGCACCCCGACAAGGAGCAGGTCCTTGTCCGCGTAGTCTTTCGATATCCTGGAGCCGAGTTCCTGGATCTTCCTCTGGATCTCTTCGCTCGTGAACAGCGGCTTGCCGAAATCGATGCCTACCATAGGATTTTTCCCTCCCGAATACCCGCTTGTGATGCGCGACAAAGAATAAGTGAGATAGCAGAAATCAGAAAGCAGAGATTACATTTTTGACGAGAACCCGGTCTTGATTTGGAAGTTGCCGATTTTTCAATCACTCAGTCTCTTCACGCGGACCACGAGTGCCTTCCTCGTCTCATCTGTTGGAAGAAACCTGCCGTCCGTCCGGTGTCCCACAACCCAGAGGATAGCGTCGCGTGTCGAAAGGATCGGGACCGCATCCCGGCTCAGCCTCGGCACCTTTTCGTCCACAAGGTAGTCCTGAAGTTTCTTGCTCTTGCCCGCCATGCCGGCGGGACAGAAGCGGTCTCCCGGCCTCCTGCTCCTGAGAAACAAGGGCAGAGCTATCTTATCATAATCAAACGCGGCCTGCCAGAAATAATTTTTCTCGTCATGACCGGCTGGACGGCCGTACGACACTTCCGTTTCCACCTGCACACCGGCCTCGGGAACGGTCGTGACACCCGGCACAACGAGCGCTATGCGGTACGGTGCAGGCTTGTCGTCCGTGCGCAGGAGAAAACGATCGTACTGCCGTTCAATGATAAACTGCGGGAGCACCTGCATGGCCCGGCCCGTCCGGGCCGCGGACATGAAACCGAGCGCGTCTTCGATCTGGACGGACGAAAGCGTCGCTCGAAGGCCGACCATGTCGGCGGCCTTCCTGAGTATCCTGCGCTTGAGCGCCCGGGGCAGCGCATTGAAACCGTCCCGCTTGAGATAGAGTTCGCCGCGTTCACGCGTCATCACCTGCGGCGCGATCCTCATCACCTGCTCTTCCATGGCGCGGTCCTCGTCGCGGAGGAGAGCGGCGGCGCCTGCGAGCGCGGTCTCGACCGCGGGATTGAACTTCTTGAGCGCGGGCATGAGTTCGCTGCGCACGCGGTTCCGGGTATAGAAGGGCTTAAGATTGGAAGAGTCGCTCACGAATTCGAGCCCCGTTCGGCGGAGATAATCCATCACCTCGTCGCGTGTGCACTCGATCAGGGGGCGGATAATATTTCCCCGCACGGGCGGAATTGCGGACAGGCCCGCGGCCCCCGCGCCCCGCATGAGCCTCATGAGAAACGTCTCCGCCTGATCGGAGGCCGTATGCCCCAGCGCAATGCGCGATGCGCACACCTCCCCCGCCACGCGATTGAGGAACGCATAACGCACCTCCCGAGCCCCTGCCTGCGCGGACAGTCCCCGTTCGGCGCAGTATGCCGGCACGTCGAATTTTTCGACGGTCGCTGATATGCCGGACGTTTTCGCGAGAGCGGCCACGAACAATGCCTCTTCCGCGGATTCCCTGCCGCGGAACATGTGGTCGAGATGGGCGATATGGAGCGTGAGATCGAATTCGGGGGAGAGCGAATGGAGAACGCTCATGAGGCAGACAGAGTCCGGCCCGCCCGAGACCGCAACAAGCACCCGGTCGATGGGATCGAACATGCCGTACTTCATTATGGTTTCTTTGACTTTCGAGAGCAGCATATGTAATGACAGGACGAGACGACCGTTCAAATTTAGCCGGAATTACGATTTGTAATTTGGAATTTCGCTTTCTCCTGTCTTGTACAGCTTATTATACCGGAATGCGCGGAAAGAATGAACAGAAACGGAAGGGGGAAAGGAAAATGGTGGCGGTGCAGGGACTCGAACCCCGGACACAGGGATTATGATTCCCCTGCTCTACCGACTGAGCTACACCGCCACATATAATTACGGCCCTTTACCACATCCCTCTCCCCGTGGGAGAGGATCAAGGTGAGGGGAGTGAGGGTTTAAAGATACTGTATCCCGGTATTTTTGTCAAGAAAAAGTATAGAGCGGATCGTCGCGTATGGGTCGTTCCCGAGTGCTCTGGACGCACGAGCGTGTCTCTGTTGTCAGGCGCTGCACGATCGTATGCAAAGCGGCGAGCGGAACGGACCGGTTGTTGAGGGGAACAGCGGCCATCCGGTTGTGATACAATATTTGCATGAGAAAACCTGTCATCATGATCGTCTCCGCTCTCCTCCCGCCCTCCTTGTCCGGGCCGGATTTTTTTACTGGAAATATCTTCGCGGCGTCTGGCCTGCGGTCCTTCATCCGGGACAGGACACTGCGCAGCTCATCGAGCGTACGAGGTCGGTATCAGATTAATCGCGTGCGCATGCCCCTTACACTGCCGCCGGGCTTTACGATCTCTATTTTTGCGCGACGCTTCGGAGACCTGCGGGGCCTGGCTTTCGATCCTGCGGGGAATCCACTCGTAGGCATCCATATGACAATAATCTCTTGATTTCCGCGGGTTCTTCCTGTAATGTCTGTTACGAAAAGATTCGGGGAGGGCTAAGATCCTCGACAAGGCCGGGGTAATCTACCGGGTGACATAACGGAAACCGTGACTTGCCGGTCATTCAGCGGCCGGAAATCAAAAGTTAGCATCCCTTCAATCTGATTTTTTCGATACAGAGGCGCGTTTGTCATTTTTATATGCAGCGACCTGGATAATGGCTCATGACCATTGTTCCGGCATTCCTGCGAAAGCAGGAAACCAGAGACTGCATAAAGCTCCTAAAGTTGAAAGGCGCTCGATTTCCACTTTTATGGGAATGCCAAAACACGCAGGTCATTCTCGATTATTTATGACGTTATACATAACTGAGCCGTGGAGACGACGTATGAAAAAATTTCTTTTTTTCTTCGCTTTCCTGATCATGATGTCATCATCGCATGCATCGCAGGCGGAGGAAAAGTTGATGGAAGGCATTCCCGAATACCGTCTCGTCGTTTCTTTCGACATCCCGGCCTCGCGCATAACGGGCTCGGCGAGCACGTCCGTCGAAGCCGGGAAAAAGCTCATTCTCAGGACCGGCAGGCTGACCGACCTCCGGATGAGCATGAAGGGCCGTGAGATCGGTTTCACGAAAAAAGGGGACGTGGTCGAGGTCACGCCGCCCGAGGCCGGTATGCTCGACATCACATACCGTGGAGTTTTTTCCGGGCAGGACGCGGAAGAAACCATGAATTACGGCGTAGTGTCAAGCGTCATCGGCGGCCGGGGCATATCCCTTACCGGCACGTGGTACCCTCAGCGTGAGGGTCTCTGCCTTTACCGGCTTACGGCGGCGCTGCCGAAGGGCTATGAAGCCGTTTCCGAAGCCGAGGACATCCTGAAGGCCGTGAAAAACGGCGGCGTTGAATTTACCTTTTCGTTTCCCCATCCGCTCGAAGGCATCAGCCTCGTCGCCAGCGACCGGTACGAGGTAACGAACGAGACCGTAAACGGCATCGTTGTCTACGCCTATTTCTTCTCCGAAGATCGCGGTCTCGCCGGAACCTACCTCGGCCATGCAAAAAAATATCTCGACCTGTACGGAAAACTTCTTGCGCCCTATGCTTACAAAAGGTTTTCGGTCGTGGAAAATTTTCTTCCGAGCGGGTATTCCATGCCGACCTTTACCCTCCTTGGCCAGGACGTCGTAAGGCTCCCCTTTATCGTGGAGACCTCGCTCGGCCACGAGATACTCCATCAATGGTTCGGGAACCTTCTCTATATCGATTACGATAAAGGAAACTGGGCCGAGGGACTGACCGTATATCTGGCGGACGAGTACTACGAAGAGCAGAAGGGCGCAGGATGGGAATACCGCAAGCAGATCCTGATCGATTACGAAAGCTATGTGAACGAAAAGAACGAGTTTCCCCTGAGGGATTTCCGAAGCAGGACGGACTTCGCGTCGCGGGCAATCGGCTATGGAAAGGCGGCCCAGGTCTTCCACATGCTTAAGAACATCATGGGCGAGGAAAATTTTTACCGGATGCTCAAAGACATGCTCGTTGAGAAAAGATTCCAGCGCGTCTCGTGGGAGGATTTCAGGAAGGAGAGCGAGAAAATTTCTCACAGGGATTTGGGCTGGTTCTTCACACAGTGGCTCGACGAAAAAGGAATTCCCGACCTCGATGTGGAAGATCTGTCGCTCCGTCTGAACGGAGACAAGTTCGAAGTACGATTTACGCTGAACCAGAAATCGCGCGCGTATAAACTGGTCCTGCCCGTGACTATCACCTATCTTTCCGGAGGGAGCAGGACGGAGTCGCTCACAATCGAGAAGGAGAAAGAGTCGTTTACTTTTCTCTACAACCGTATGCCGGCGACGATGGTGATCGACAAAAATTATGACGTCCTGAGACGGCTCGGAGCGCAGGAGTTTCCGCCCGTCATGGCGCGGATGATCGGCGATGAGAAACCCCTGGTTGTCCTGCCTCCCTCCGGCAAGGAATCCTACGCGGCCGTCATAGAATACTTCACGCGGAAAGGCGCGGACCGGCGCGAAGCCTCGGGCGTCACCTATGCGGACGAGAAGGCGTCTACCCTGGTCATCCTCGGACGGGACAACCCGGTCATCGGCCGCCTCTTCGGCAGGGTCGATACGGGCGACGGCGGCTTTTCTGTGGTGCTCAGGCAGAACCCCTGGAATGCGCAAAAGGTCGTCGGGATCGTCAACGCGAAGTCGGCGGACGAGACGGACGCCGCGTTTCCGAAGATATTCCACTACGGCAAGTACAGCAGCCTGGCTTTCGAAGGGGGCAGGAACATCTCGAAGAAGATCGACGAAAGCGAAAGGGGAATGCAGATGGGATTGAGAGAAGATGCTGCCGCCGTGGACGTTTCCGCGCTCAAGACGCTCTCGAACGCGATCGAGGCTGCAGCCTCGAAGAAGATCGTCTATGTCGGAGAATACCACGACCGGTTTTCGAACCATGCCGTCGAGCTCCGGGTGATCAGGGAACTGTTCGGCAAAAACAAAAAGCTCGCCATAGGCATGGAGATGTTCCAACGGCCCTTCCAGCAGTTCCTCGACGAGTACATCGCCGGGACGATCGATGAGCGGGAGTTTCTCAAGAAGTCCGAATATTTCAAGCGCTGGGTGTTCGATTACAACCTCTACAAGCCCATCCTCGATTTCGCGCGACAGGAAAAGATCCCCGTCATCGCCCTCAACATGAGGCGTGAGATCACCGACAAGGTGGCGGCAGGCGGCCTCGACTCGCTGACGGAGGAGGAGAGAAAGGAGATTCCGGCCCGTATGGACTTCTCCGATCTCGACTACCGCGAGCGTCTCAAAAGCGTCTTCGAGCAGCATGAAGCCCAGGAAGGCCTGAAGACAAATTTCGACTTTTTCTTCCAGGTCCAGATACTCTGGGACGAGACCATGGCGCAGTCCGTTGATGAATATCTCAAGAAAAACCCCTACCGCCAGATGATCGTGCTCGCGGGCAGCGGGCACCTGATGTATGGGGCAGGCATCCCCACGAGAGCACACCGCAGGAACGGCCTGGACTACACGATCATCCTGAACGATGCGGACATCGACCAGGACATAGCGAATTACGTCGTCTTCCCTCAGTCTCTGGACGGCGTCACCGCCCCGAAGCTCATGGTGTTGCTGAAGGAAGAAGCAGGAAAGTTGAAGATCACCGGTTTTGCGAAGGGGAGCGTCCTGCAGCAGGCCGGGCTGAGGGCGGGCGACACGCTCCTTTCGCTCGACAACACACCCGTGTCGAGCGTCGAGGACGTGAGGCTCGTTCTTTTCTACAAGAAGAGCGGTGAAACGCTCAGAGTAAGGGCTTCGCGGAAGAGGTTTCTCCTCGGCGAAAAGATGATGGAGTTCGAGGTAAAGCTATAGAGCTTTTTCGAATGCGGATAAAATCGGCCCCAGATGAACGGAGATTGTCGTCAAGCGGTTAGCGGCTACGCTGCCCGTTTCGGTTAACGGTTACGTTTATCGTATCAGACGTTGCCGTCACCGACACACGATACGGGCTTCGTTACCGTAGCCGTCTTTCTCGTCTCCATCCGTGTCCGTAAAATTATCATGAAATTCAAGATCGATTTGCACGTCCATTCAAAATACAGCGGCGACAACGACGCCGATCCCGAGGAGACGGTGCTCCGCGCCATCGAACTGAAGCTCCAGGGGATCGCCTTCACCGAACATTCGTCCTATGGGGCCTCGGAGCCGGTGGAAAGGCTGAAGGAGAAGTACAAAGGAGCGATTATGCTGTTCAGGGGAGTGGAGTTTTCCACTGCCGAAGGCCACTGCCTCGTTTTCGGGGTGGATGCCGATTCGCTCTCGCTGAAATACGCGCCCGCCCGTGAAGTGATTGCCGCTGTTGTCCGCGCCGGCGGCGTGGTCATTCCGTCACACCCCTACCGGCCGGGCAGCAGTCTCGGCGACCTGGTGAAAAGCATGCAGGGGATCGCCGCGGTCGAAGGCTACAACGGCGCAAACCTCCATTCGTTCAACACCCGGGCCGTGAAACTGGCTGAATCACTGGGCATTCCTTACACCGGCGGGTCCGACGCGCACGCGCCGAAAGAAGTCGGATCCTGTTATACGGAGTTCCGGGAACCGGTGACCTACGAAAATTTCGTCCTCCTGCTCAAGGGGGGCAATTACCGGGGAGTGGACAGAAGAAAAATCTTCCGATTGTGATATGAATAAACTTGAAAGCGGCAGTTGGACATCAATAAAACCGGGCAAATGCAGTTCATTAGGAAATCACCAATTGGGATGTTTTTGAAAATCCGTTTCAATCCGTGAAAATCCGCGTCCAAATGCTCTTTCCACGATAAAACGAACCCCGATGCCGAAGGGCTTGGGCCATAAATGTGGCGCCCGCTCCGCGCGGCAGACCGTTCTTATTTCGGAGCGCAACATATCCGGATTTACGCGTCTATCTTGATGATCCCTTTCTGGATTGCGAACTTGATCAGCCCTGCGCGGTTGTGGATTCCGAGCTTCTCGCCGATGTTGGTCTGATGGGCGATGACGGTCTTGACGCTGATGTCGAGCATTTCGGCCACTTCCTTGTGTGTGTATCCTTCCGCCACGAGCTTCAATACCTGTCTTTCCCTGTCCGTGAGCTTTTCGTATGGGTCTTTCGTGTCGAGTTTTTTGTCTCTGTGGAGATACCCCGTCACGACTTCGGATGCGATGGAAGAATACAGGTAGAGTTCACCCCTGCCGATCGCCTTGAGCGCGGCGATGAGGTCGCTCCCCACCGCCTTCTTGAGCAAATATCCGGAAACGCCCGCCTTGAGAAACCGTGCGATATACTCACGGTCTTCATACTGGGTAAGCACGAGCACCTTGATTTCCGGATGCGTTTTCTTGATCTCGACGGTCGTCTCGAGCCCCCCGAGTTTGGGCATGTTGATGTCCATGATGACGATATCGGGATGAAACTTGTTCGTCTTCTCTATCGCCTCAAACCCGTCCGACGCCTCAGCCACTACGTCGATATCATCACAGAGCTTCAGAAACGCCGTGATTCCCTCACGCACGAGCGCGTGGTCATCCGCGATGAGGACCTTCTTCTTAAGCATTCATGACCTCCGGTGATGTCAGGGGGATCGTCAGGTTTATCCTCGTGCCGATGCCGGGCTGCGAACATATCTCGAATTTTCCTCCGAGCAGGCCCGCCCGCTCTTTCATGCCCAAAAGGCCCAATCCCCTGCGGTCTTTCATATCGTGACTGCTCTGATGAAAAAGCGCGGTTGTGTCGAAACCTTCCCCGTCGTCTTCAATGTCGACATGGACCATGCCGTCTTCGATCTTGAACAGGATGAAGACGTTTTCGGCCTTGGCGTGCCGCGCGATGTTCATGATGGCTTCCTGGATGATCCTGAAGAGCGTAATCTCGACCACCGGGCGGAAGCGCTTGTCCTTCACCCCCTCGGTATTCATGAAATAGTTGATGCCCTTTTCGCCAAAGTGCGTTTCGAGGAGGGACTTGATCGCCGCCGTGAGCCCGAGATCGTCAAGGAGCGACGGCCTCAGGTTCTGGATGATGCCGATCACGCCGTCCCAGGCGCTCAATACGATTTCCCGTATCTTGTGCACCTCGTGTTCGCTGACTTTGTCGGGGTGGAGCCTGTACATATCGACCCGCATGAGGGCGGCGGAGAGGTCCTGGAGAGTGGCGTCGTGGAGTTCGCGGGCGATCCTCTTGCGCTCATCCTCCTGTGATGTAATGATCTTTTTCAGCAGGACCTCCGCCCGCTTCTGGCTTTCCTTGATCTGCCGCGTCCTCTCCCGCACGCGGTGTTCGAGTTCGAGGTTTTGCCGTGTAATCCTGTCCAGGGACTCGACCAGTTTTACCCGCATCGTCTCGAATGACCGGCTCAGGACGCCGATTTCATCGCTGCCCTGGGGAGAGATCGGCTTCGAGAGATCGCCTTTCGCGATGCCGTCGGCGCCCCGTATGAGCGCTTTCAGGGGGTTGACGATGCTGCGGTTGATGCCGATCGTCAGGATCAAGGCAGTCCCCATGAAAAATACGCCGAGCACGATGAAGGTCCTCTTGAGCTTGGCCGACGGAGCGAAAACGTCTCCCCGCGGTTCCTGGATCGATATGCCCCACGGCGCGGTTTCCAGCGGTACGAACGCAAGGATGGTCGTTAGTTTCTTTTGCGTGCCCCCCGCAACATGGCAAACGTGACATGTCGCAACCTGCTCTTCCCGTCTGCCGATAACGGTGGTAAAAAAATTGTCACGGTTGATCTGCGTGAACATCCGGGAGGGGTTCGACGACGCAATAACCACCCCGTTGGAATCCACGATATCGATAAACTCATTCTTCCCCATCTCGATCAAATCCAGTTTCTGCTGGAGGACGGCATTCGTCGGATCGATCTGTCCGCCTGCCGCCCCCACCAGGCGCCCGTTCTTGTCCCGCAGCGGCACGAGCACATAAAGCACCTTCTTCTTCGTCGGTTCGACGGTGTAGACGTTCGAGACGACCGGCTTCCCGAGGGAGAGCATCCTGTTCACCGGCTCGATGCTCATCACGTTCAGGGAGGTTTCCTTGATGCGTTCGGGATAGTTGAGCAGAATCGTGCCGCCCTTGTCAACGAGGAAAATGCCGTCAGTGAAGATGGAATACCGATAGGCGGTCTTGACCGCCTCCCTCTCCGGGCCGAGATCGCCGTCATCGAGGTCAACGGCACCCGAGAGCGATATGTCATACAGCCGGTTGATATTGTCTTTTATGATATTGTCGACATTATTCCGGATAAGGCGGGACATGACCAGTTTCTTGTTCAGGGACTCTTCGATGTTTTTCCGGATGATGTAATGGCTCGCGATTCCCAAGCCCAGCAGGATGATCGAGATGCCCATCACGATCGTCAGCGTTATCCGTTTGCGCAAACTCCCCCTGCCTCTACTCATAAAGAAATTATATCCCAGCCGCACCAAAAAAACGCGAAAAAATACACGGTAAGTCCCCGGGGTTGCGGATTGTTACATTTTCATCATTCATAAGTTGTACCGCATCACGATGGTGCAGGCGAGTTGCTCCGCGTCGCCTCCTTCTGTTCGGCAAGTTCGAGCGGATGCTCCAGCAGCATTCGCTCCCTGGAGAGGTAGCCCGTAAAGATGCTCGTATCGAGAGGAAAAACTTCGGGGCTGAAAATCGCGTTGTAGATATGCCAGATGGAAATAATGAGAAACACTACGAGCGCTTCGTTCGTGTGGAGAACCTTCGCCGCCGGAATGATCTCTCCGGGCAGAAATTTCGTAATCGTGACGGGAAACCAGAGAATAAACCCGGTGCCTATCATGATGAGCACGCCGGTGAGAATGGCCCAGTATTCGAATTTCTGCTTGTAGGAATAGCGCCCGCTTTGTACCGGTACGGTTTCGAGTCCGAGGTAATACCTGATATTGTGGACAACGTCGGTAAAATCTTTTTTCGTGATGACCATGGAGGGCTGCCATTTCTTGTAGATAATGCCCGCTGCGGCGAAGGCCACATGCGCGGCGACGCCGAACGAAAAGAGGACCCCTGCGAAGCGGTGGATGATCCTGACGCTGTCTATTCCGCCCAGGTGAAGAATAAACCACTGGGATACCGCAAGTGTATAAAAACGCTGGGAGAGCCCGGTGCAGACCAGCACCGCAAAGATCATCACGTGTATCCAGTGCTCTGCGATACGCGCGGGATGAAATCTCCGTATCCGCTCTTTTGTTATGAGTGTGTCTTCACCCATCTTCTCCCCCTTTCCGCTATCTGTTCACCACATAACGCCATATATGGAGCATGATTTGCAGAACCAGGCCCGCCACGAGGAAAGGTATGAAAATCTTGTATACGAGTTTCACGAAAAAGACCAGCGGGGCCCGTGTGATGCTCGGTTCATAGTGCGACAGCCACGAATCGGGAAAATTTTTCGGCGCATTTTCATGGCATTTTTGGCACCGCTTGACCAGGTTCGCCTTGACGATCACGGCATCGGGACCGACGGTGCTCGTGATATTATGCGTCCCGTGACAGTCAGTACACACCGCCATGGGTTTTGAGGGTTTGTTCAATATTTCTTTCTGCATGCGGTAAAATTTCAGCGTAACGCCGTGAAAATCCGAGAGATAGGTGTCCACAACGGCTGTCGAGAGACCATACTTGCCTACGACCGCTTCATTGGCATGACAGTTGCTGCACATCTCCGGAATTCGCTCCTGGAACGATTGAGAAAGCGGGTTTTCCATCGTATGCGCAGTGTGGCAGTCGATACACACCGGCACATCCTGATTGTTCTCGGTGAACAAGGCGCTTCCGTGAACGCTCTTCGCGTAGGTCTCGTAAACGCCCGGATGACACCGCTGGCATCGCCTCGCGATGAGCGCCCGCTCTTTGCCGATATGCGAGATCCCGTGGGCGCCGTGGCAGTCGATGCAGACCGGGGCCTCCAGGTTTCCCTGGCTGAGCATGGTATAATGAATGCTTTCGAGCGTCTTCGTGTACTTATCGAAATGACACCGCCTGCAGATCTCCGACAGCGCAAGGGTGTAATCGCGCGGCGTGCCGAAATTCCGTTTCGGATGCTCCTCGGGAGAAAATCCGTAATGACAGTCGGAACAGGAAAGCTTGCTGTGCACCGAGTTTTGAAGCATGGAGATGTTTACCGTCGCCGGCAGCGTCTCTCCGTTTCTGAACGTCATCTGCAGAGGGTAGCCGTGACACTTCATGCAGTATTCTTCCTCGCTCGTAAACCTTCGGGCGCCGGTCACGCGCCGTATCGAGTGAGATCCGTGACAGTTCGTGCACACGACGGCCCTGCCTTTTTGCGCCTCGCTCAGCAGCACGGCATGGATGCTTTTGGCTTTGATCTGCTCGTCCCGGTGGCAGCGCTTGCACACGAGCGCCGCCTTGGTCTGGTACTGTGCCTTGCTCCGGAACGTCCTCCGGGGGTGCTTCCCTTCGGAAAAATCGGGATGACAGCTGGAACATGCGAGAGCATGGTGGGCCGACGCCTTGAACTTTTCAGAATCGACGTAGGCTTCTATGAATTCATTATTCTGGAAGGTTACTATGATTCCGTGCCGGCCGTGACACGACAAACATGCCTGTGCTTCATCCGAAAGTTCCGTGCTCCCGGCAGCGTCGCCGACATACAGCAGGCATGAAGCAAGAAGAACGAGCGCGAAAGAAACTATACGCTTTCTTTTCTCCATAGATACCCCCGTATGCGCAGTTTAAGGCATTGTGAACACTACCGCCGATCGACAGAGGCAAGCGGAGTGGAAGAATGAATGTTTTCTTTCCTCCTTGCCTCCCTCGTTACCATCCCGTCTCAGTGGAGCCCCCTCCGGCAGGAGCAGGAGGCTCCCTTTAATAACGCGACCTCCCGCGGCCTACGGCGCAAACCCCCGGCCGAAGCCGGGGGATTGCAAGTCGCGGGATTCAGTGAGACTCGTACTCCGGGTCCGCATGGAGCACCGGCATGCGGTTCAAGATCCACCGGAAGATCAGTATGTGGATCGTTGCAATCGTCAATACCACCGTGGCTTCCGTCCATGGTGGAACGATGTGCAGGAGATGGTGCGGAAGGTTCCAGTTCAACGCGATGATCGAGACGTTGAGCCTGTTGAGAATGATCCCGACCACAGCATAGAAGGCCGCAAACCGAACCACACTGACATTCTGCTTTTTCACCCCGTAGGTGAACAGCATAGCGGGAACCAGAACGAACCCCAGGAGCTCGAGGAGGAACCAGTAGCCGTACCCGGTGTTCAGAAGGTGCCAGTTATTGTCGTGGGCAATGCCGATGATCTTGAACACGAGATAAACAAACATGCCCACGGCGGCGCCCTGCCCCAGGCCGAGCGTCAGCTTTGGAAGGCTCTCACGGAACGTCTGGTCGGTCCTGTTCTTGAGGAAGCGGATCGAGAGCGTGCTCACGACGATGACCATCGCGAGGGCCGCGTAAATGCTCGAACTGAGGAAAAACACCCAGATGTACGAACTGTACCACAGCGGATGGAGCTTTCCGGGAACGAGCAGGTACATCGCGCCGAGCGCCGACTGGTGGAGCGTCGAGAGAATGATGCCGGCGATCGTCATGCCGATCGTCAGCATCACCGCCCATCGGCGCACTCTCTGTGATTTCAGCCACTCCAGGATCGCAGGGCTGAATTCAACAAACTGGACCGAGAGGTACGTGGCCACGTGCCATGCTACCAGGAAAAGCACCGACTGTGTGCCGAACCCGATGATCATGGGGTAGTAGATCCTCCAGGGCCTTCCAAGGTCGATGAGCAGGTAGATCACGGCGAAGAGGTATCCCATGAATCCCGTGAGCACTCCGAGCCTGAGGATCGGATGGTACCTCTTGTATCCGAAGATGTAGTACGCCGTCGCCATAACGAACCCGGTTGCCGAGAGCGGCACGCCGCCGAACAGCCCCCACCCGAGGTACAGCCCCCAGGGATATTCGTTAGAAGCATGAGTCACCGTATAGAGCCCAAAGAGAAAACGCATCGCGATGAGCGGCAGCCCCACGCTCAGGATCATCGCGGCGACGATATTGAACGGCGTAAGCAGGCTCCTGAAGTAGTCAGGCCAGGTCATGCCCATGAGCAGCTTGTTCATGAACCATGACCGGAAGTTTTCCGTCCGCGCCTCAGTCTTGACAGCCATGTTGGTACTCATTTTTTCACCTCCTCTTTTTTCCCTTCGCCTTTCTCTTCCTCGTAGATTTCTTCTCTATGGCGCAAGGCCGCATAGATTGTCCCGAAGAGGGCCGGCCATGCCGTCAGCACAATGGGGACCGCCGAGAGGAAGCCCTTCGTCTCTTCGATGAGCGGCTTTTTGGGGAGGTTCGTCGGGAAATCGAGCTGTTCGAAGGGCACACCCGAGATGTAGAGCCAGTTGGTGCCTCCGACCTCATACTCGCCGTAGATATGGTTTACGTACTTGCCGGGGTTTTTATCAATTCTCTCCCTGGCGATCTTGATCAGTTCTTCGCGCTTCCCGAAGGTGATCGCCCCCACGGGACAGGCTTCGGCGCAGGCCGTCATTTTACCCGCCTTGATCCTGGGCAGGCACATGGTGCACTTCATAATGCGCGGCTCAAATGCGCTCCAGTAATCATAGGCCGGAATGTAAAAAGGACAGGCCGTCATGCAGTAGCGGCACCCGAAACACAGGTCGGGATTATACTTGACCGCCCCTTCCGGCGTCTTCGAGTAGGCGTGGATGGGGCAGGACGTGAGACAGGCCGGCTCCTTGCAGTGGTTGCACTGTATTTTCCTATAGATCGGCTTGCTCTTGTCCTTCGGATTTTCGTACCGGTTGACCACCGTGTACGCCTTCTGCGTCGGCATCCGCTTCTCTTCGAACACGGAGCTGTCGTCAAAAGGTTTGTCCGGAGCCGGCAGCTTGTTCTCTTCATTGCATGCTTTTTCACAGCTCCGGCACCCGACGCAGGCGGTCAGGTCCGTCAGCAGGCCGAAGCTGTTGGGATACCCTTCGAAGTCCTCGGCGGCATGGGACTTGACAGGACGCCCGAGCAACAGCGTGCCGCCGATTGCGCCGACCGTTCCCAAAAAGACCCGTCTGTTCATGTGCAGACCGGATTCGCCCTTCTCTTCATTTTTATCTTCAGCGAGGGGCCCGTCTGCAGGTTGTTTGGATTCTTTCGTCATGGAAGACCTCCTTAGTCACGCTCCAACTGTTTTCTGCCTGTACGCAGACTGCACGGCGCTACGGGCGGCTTCGCATCCCCACTTTTTCCATTTTTTTCGCATGGCAGAGTTCGGTGCATCCCTTCGGATCCAGACCTACGTTCCCCATCCCCCGATGGCATTCGAAACACTTCTTGTGGTACGCGACCTTGAGCCCCGGCATCGATGGGTTTTCACGATCAGGTGCGCCGTGGCAGCCGGAACAAGGTAAAAAGTTGTTGACGACTGAATTTTTAAAGACC
The DNA here is from genome assembly GCA_033854515.1 of Nitrospirota bacterium. Lineage (GTDB taxonomy): Bacteria > Nitrospirota > UBA9217 > UBA9217 > UBA9217 > JAWOJY01. Next base: position 1,659 of record JAWOJY010000018.1, on the reverse strand, counting down.
GAGGGGCTCAGCTTGTGGCACTGCTCGCATGACGACGTATTGCCGTTGCCGTGATGGTGGCATGCTCCGCATTTGCCTGCGATGGCCACGTGCTTCGCGTGGTCGAAGGTCACCGGTTCATACCAGTTTGAAATGCTGCTCAACACGCGAATCCCCGGAAGACGCGCTGCTGAGGACGCAGCCGATGCGCTCGGATCGTCCCCAGCGTAGAGGTATGCGGCGAACAGGATGCTCAGACTCAGCCCCACGACGATGCATGCTCGTTTTTTCATATTCTTTTCTCCCTCCCTTTCAGGGTATTCGTATAAGTCCTCTCTCACTTCGCCTTTTTTGCTTCCGCTTTTTCTTTTTTCTTTTGTCTTCCCGCCAAATATGCCTCCATGGGCCTCCATTCGAAGGTCACGCTCTTCCCCGCGATGCTCGCTACTGCCCTCGACGCGAGATTGACCACTGCGGCGGCCAGGGCCACGAAGAACCCGATCGGCAGCATGATGATATACGCCAGGCCGATGAACGGCGCTGCCACTATCTTGCCGACGATCTTCATTACACTGCTGAACCCGCCCGCCTCCTGGATATGCGCCAGGTCGTCCTTTCCGGTGGTCACGACGGTCCTGAAAGGCCTGGGCTTTAGCGTCTCCCAGAAAATAAGGAACCCGCCGATTGCCAAGATGGACAGGATGTACTCGACCCCCTTCACATGAGTGATGAAATCCACGAGCGTATACATAGTCTTCCCTCCTCTCTTGAGATTGTGGACGCCGTCCGCGCCCTTTTATTCGTTTGCTTCATGCGCCGCGCTCACGCTTGAACTTCCTGCATGCAACGAAGCGGCTACTTGGCGTCGTTTTTCTTTTCCTTCTTTTTCTTGCCGGACAGATATGCGTTTCTCGGCCTCCATCCGAAGGAGATGCTCTTGCCGATCAGACTTGCCGCGCCTGCAAGAACTCCGCGCCCTGCAGCAGCCACGACCATGGCTATACCGATAAACGGCAGAAACAGGACATAGAACAGCCCGATGATCGGTCCCGACAGCAGCATAACGCCGGACGGCATCCTGAGATACGATGAAGCCTCTCCGCCCGGCAGTACGGCTTCCTGAGCCACGTCCACCCGGTGTCCGTTCCGGATGTCCCAGTATGTTCCCTTACCTACCTTATGACCTCCCTTATAGGTAAGCATTTCTCTCACCTCCTTTTTCTTCTTTTGACCCTGACTAAACACTACCAGGATCGGCTGGAAATATACATTGTAAGTACTTCCTATTTTCCTCGGTATTTATTCCTAGTCCCAAAGTAGGGCAAACTCACCTCCTTTCTTCTTCATGGTCTTCCGTGCCAGCGTGTGCACCGAAGGAGGGTTCCCCCATCCTCGCTTTCGGCGCGGTCAAGACGAAGATCATTGCTCTTTCCGTTTCTTCTTTCCTGAAAGGTAGGCATTCTTCGGCCTCCACCCGAAGGATATACTCTTTCCGACCAATTCAGAGAGACTGTTCAAAATGCTGACGCCCACGATGGATGCGATTGCCGTCATGCCGAGGAAAGGCATCAACACTACATAGAGCAATCCTGCAACCGGCGCGGTCAGCAGCATGAGACCCGTCGACGCCTTGAGGTACGTCGACGCTCTTGTTCCTGCCAATACGGCTTCGCCGCTCAC
>JAWOJY010000017.1:0-4683 GCA_033854515.1 Nitrospirota bacterium | reverse complement strand
CTCGCTCAAAGGCCACATAATGAAAAGCCGGGGTATTACGCCCGGCTTTTATTTACCCCTGCCTGGCCGTGTGAAGACTAAACTTATTTCTCCAGGAGGGTTGTAAAGATGTCATGATGGTCTTCTTCGGCAGCGAGGATCTCCTCGAAGAGCAGCCTCGTCGTACTGTCCCCTTCCGATTCGGCCTGTTTGATAATTGCCTTGTACAGGTCAATGGCCTCAACCTCGGCCTTCGCGTCGACCTCGAGCATGTGCCCTATGTCGCCTCCCACATTTATCGGATCGGGTCTGGTGGTGGGGCTCCCGCCAAAATAGAAGAGACGGTCCGCAATCTTCTCGGCGTGCTTCATCTCTTCGATTGCGACATCTTCGAATACGTCCGCAATCGCGGCGGCATGCATGCCTGCGGCCATGACATGATGCCACATGTACTGAACGCTCACCTGCAGCTCGCGCGCTACCGCCCTGTTCATCATCTCCATCAGTTTTGCACTCGCTTTTTGCACCATATTTCCTCCCTCAGATGCGTGTGACTGCTTTCTGTGTAGAACGCTGCTCAAGAGTTTCGCTGCTGCGATTAGGAGAGCCTTCAGATCGATGTCTGTTTCCGTAAAGCGGTGATCCTCTTGAGCGAATCTTGTGCAAATTCATGTTTCAGCGGCGAGTCGTGCCTCCTGCTTTGCGGAGCGGATACTGAGAAACACGACCTGTTAAAAATATAGCATAGCAGGGAAAAGGTTTCAATTTATCGCCTTAAGTGTGTTGTTTTTTGCCCCTTCCTTATCGCCGTAATGGTGCGCCAAATTATGACGTTATGACAGAGGCCGGCCATGACTATTAGATCTGCTCAGTCGGCGTCTGTTTTTCAGGCTATGGTATAATTACAATTAGTATATAAACTGATATGAACAAAACATTGCAGGAGCCAAAATTTTAAAAATTCTGTTTTGGAGGTGAAAATATGGATATCAGGGTTTTTACCAAGGAGTCGGTCGTGGAAATCGACGGGGTGAAGTATCACCATCATCCGAACGGCGGCGGCATGGTGGCAGAGACCGCACAGGTTGCCGATTCGGCATACGTTGGCCCCTTCGCCAAAATCTGCGGATGCGCAAAGATCCACGGCGACGCCTGGGTCCACGGCAATGCATGGGTCTTCGGCAATGCAGAGGTCTTCGGCAACGCGGAGGTTTTCAGCAACGCCCGCGTCTTTGGAAACGCAAAGGTTTACGGAGACGCAAAAGTTTTCGGGTTTGCCTCGGTCTACGGCGATGCGATGGTCTGCGGCTATGCCGAGGTGTCGGGTACTGCCGAGGTCTGCGGCAGCGCGAAGCTTTCGGGCATAACAAAGGTCTCTGAAGATACCAGGATTTCCGGCGACGTGGAAATGGGAGCTGTAGCCTAAGATCAAAGTGCTGGGGCCCGCCCTTTATTGACGCTCGGTGGATCTCCGTGAGCTTCAATAGGGGAATTTATCTGTGATCACGTTTCATAACCGAACTTCAGAGAAGCTTTCATAAAGTCCCTGTCCAGTTCAATTGACGAAGGCGCACAGCAAAGAAGTTTCCGACGATATCTTCCCCGTCTCAGCGAGATCTGCGTCATCCCCTGGGCTTGTCCGGATTACTGCATCTCAAGGTCCTGTTATAAAGCCAGTCATTTGTAAGGATAGAAAATATAGAACAACAATGAGAACGCCGCGAAAATCCACATTCCCTTCTGGACTTCCCGGTATCTGCCCGCGAGCGTTTTAAGGAGCGGATAGATGAGGAGCCCGGCAGTCATTCCCACGCCGATGTTGTAGGTAAATACCATGAGAACGATAGTGAGGAAGGCCGGTATGAGCTCGGTATAGTCAGAGAAGTCAATCATCGTGATCGGGCTTATCATGAAGCTGCCGATGACGATCAAGGCCGCTCCGTACGCATGCTGAGGGACGGCCGTGAGCATCGGGGCGAAGAACAGCGCAAGTACAAACAGGAAGGCGACGATGACAGAGGTGAAACCGGTCCGGCCTCCTGCTTCGATACCCGCGGCTGATTCGATATACGCTCCTGTAGTGGTGGTGCCCAGAATGGGCGCGACAAGGTTCGCTACTGCATCGGCAAGCATGGGCTTCTCGATTTCCGGCAGGTTTCCGTTCTCATCGAGCAGTCCGCCCCGCGCCGAAAGACCGATCAAAGTCCCCACCGTATCCACGAAGGCCATGATGAAGACGATCAGGGCGAGCGGCAGGTTTTTAAGACTCAACGCCTCTGTTACGTTGAGCTTCATGACGATGGGCATTGGATCTGGCGGCAGGCCAATCCATGCCTTCGGCACGGGCGTTATCCCGAAGAAGAACGAAAGAGCGGTCGTCGCGAGAATGCCGATGATGAGCGCGCCGCGCACCTTCTTGATCATGAGCCAGGCCATGATGAGAAACCCGAGCACGGCAAGCAGTACAGACGGCTGCAAGACCTTTCCGAGGCTCACCGGTGCGCCGGGAACGCCGACAGAGACTATGCCAACTTCATTTAACCCGATAAACGAAAGGAACAACCCGATCCCGACGGCAAAGCTGTATTTGAGCGGGCGGGGCAGCGCTTCCGCCATCCAGCTCCGTACCTTGAAGACAGTGAGTAGCGTGAAGAGAGCGCCGGCGATGAAAATCGCTCCGAGCGCGGTCTGCCAGGAGTACCCGAGCGCCTTGACCGCAGTAAATGTGATGAAGGCGTTCTCTCCCATATAGGGAGCGATGGCGAAGGGACGTCTCGCGTACACCGCCATGATGAGCGTACCGCACGCAGCCGCGAGGATGGTCGCGGTCATCGAAGGCCCCCTGGGGATGCCCGCGGCTGCGAGGATCGCCGGGTTGACAACGATGATGTAGGCCATGGTGAGAAAGGTGGTTATTCCCGCAAGCGTCTCCCGCTTATAACTGGTGCCGTGTCGGTCAAATTCAAAGTATTTTTTCATGGAGCGGTTCCTCGAAAGCGTCAAACAAATCGTGAGTTGTCTTTACGTGCAAAGAATAGTATAAAAAAGAATGAAAGGCAAGACCAATCGCATGTGTGGATAAGAACGGATGGGGAACCTCCCTGAACGATTGTTTCAGACGGTTTTTTGTTTGAATGCAGGATTCCCTGTCGGAGATTTTTGCCTAAATTATAACTGCACAAACATGGCGTTGCCCCTGTTCGTCGGAGCATAGTAATTGACATCATCACCATGGGCTGCTTGCTCCTGACGGAGGCCGGCGTTTGGCCCTGTGTCGGTCAGGGAAAGCCGGCTGCTCGGCGCCTTGGTGCCGTACCGCAAAGAGAGGAGGTCGATATTGACCTCGACCTTGAACACGTGTACAATCATTTCTCGATACTCGGGAAAGGGAATATCAGCTCGCGGGAAAGCTTCCGGGCGGGAAACAGCAGATGCTCGCCGTCGCCAGGGCGCTCGTCGACAACCGAAAATTCTAAGGAGATGCGCACACAATGAACTACATCGACTTTCACACGCACATCTTTCCCGACAAGTTCGCCAGGCAGGCCTTAGACGCCCTTGCCGCCGAGTCGGGAGATTATAAACCTCGCACGGACGGGACCCTTAAGGGGCTGCTCGATTCCATGGAGAGGGCGGGCATTTCTCTGAGCCTCGTAGCGAACATCGCGACAAAGCCGTCACGGATGCGGCCCATTCTCGATTTCTGCCTGCAGATCAAGAACAAGCACATTTATCCCCTGATCTCTTTCCATCCGTCAAACGACCCCGAAGAGGTCGAGGACGTGTTCGGCATGGCGCACCGGGAGGGCCTTCGCGGCGTGAAGCTCCATCCCATGTACCAGGGATTTCCCATAGACAGCAAGATGATGTATCCATTCTACGAATTGATCGCAAGCTTTGGATTTTTTCTCATGTTCCACAGCGGCTACGACATGGCCTTTCCGGGAAACACCCAGGCCGACGTGGAAAAAGTGAAAAAAATCGCCGATTGGTTCAAGGACCTTACTATCGTTTGCACCCACGTGGGGGGGTGGAAGCAGTGGGACCGGGCAGGCATTCTCAGCCGCTGCGGGAACGTTTATACCGAGACGTCGCTGACCCTCACCGAGATCGATGACAAGCAGTTCGTCAAGGTCCTGTCCCAGTTCGATGAAGACAGGATCCTCTTCGGGACCGACAGTCCCTGGGCCGACCAGAAAGAGATGGTCGAGCGGACGCTCCGGCTGAACCTGCCGGACAGGGTGAAGGAAAAGCTGCTGTGGAAGAATGCGGTAAGTCTGCTGAGCCGGGATGGCCGATGAGGCCAAAGGGCCATGTTATATCATGTTGGAACGCGAATTGGTTGATGGGTCTGATTGAACGCAAGCCGGCCGCAATCTCCACCAAATCTACTTAGAAAGATTTTTATAATGTATTAACTTCTGGCCTTATTTGTACTTTTTCGCTCTCACGCATCATACCGCCTTTTGTCCGAATTCAGACTCTTCTGTATCGTTTCTGTACACAAAACAACGAAGTTTAAAACATAACCTCCCGTTTTTCTGGATTGTTAAACGCTTGGGAATAAAGAAAATCCAGGAATGAATTTTGCAAGATTTTGTACTTCCAAAGAAGCGCTTGTGCAATTGGGCAAGCTGGTAACCTGTCTATCAACGTTTTGTGGAGAGGAAACGATGATAGTTTATCAGGTGAAGAAGCGACCCG
>JAWOJY010000016.1:0-12775 GCA_033854515.1 Nitrospirota bacterium | reverse complement strand
TTCAAATCAAAAAGTTTGCCCAAAAAAGGCACCTCCGTCTTGCGATGCATGTGTCCGAATCGAAGGATGAGATCAGGTTGCTTCAGAGGAAAAAGAGCGGGCTCGAAAAACTCTATGAGTTAGCCGGCTGGGATCCGGATCGGGCGCCATTAGCGGCCTCGTCCTTTGAATTTCTCCGTAGAATAGGATTCCTTGGCCCTAATGTTTTGGCTATCCATGCCGTTCAGGTTACTGACCGAGATATCAAGCTCATCAGGAAAACAGGCGCGTCTGTTGCCCATTGTCCGAGAAGCAACAAAGAAACAGGTGTAGGAAGAATGCCGCTCAAGAAATTCCTCGACGCCGGAATTACAGTCGGCCTTGGAACAGACAGTCTGGCGAGCTCGCCGAGCCTGAACATGTGGGACGAGATGAGATATGCTTGGCAGATTCACCGTAGAGATGGGATCACAGCCAGGGACATATTCAATCTCGCGACGATTGGCGGCGCAAACGCGCTGGGGATGGATAAAGAGATCGGGACGATCGAGCCGGGGAAGAAAGCGGATCTCATTGCAGTCTCCGTGCCGAAAAAAAATACAGGCGATATCTATTCCGACTTGCTCAGGGAAACGAAATCCTGTATTATGAGCATGGTTAACGGCAAAATAATTTATTCGGACGAGGATAAACGCAGAAGTAATTGGTGACAGCAACTTTGTCGGTAACGAAGCCCGTTTCGTCCAGTGGTGAGGCTGCCGTCGTTACCGTGACCGAATTACGATACAGGCCTCGTGACCATGACCGTCTGACGTGCTGTTTCCTTATCCATACAAAACATGAGCATTGATCAAATAAAAGAAAAGGTCTTTTCCGACCAGCGCCTCACGCGTGAAGACGGTCTCGAACTTTTCCAATCCACAGACCTCCTCACGGTCGGCCGCCTTGCGGAACACGCTACTCAAAAGAAGAACGGCAACCGCGTCTACTTTGTCCACAACATGCACATCAATCCCACGAACATCTGCATCAATCGCTGCAAGTTCTGCGCGTTCAGCAGAAGCAAAGGCGAGCCCGGCGCCTACGAGATGACCATCGACGACATCTTGAATAAAGCCCGCAGTGCGGAAAAGGGCGTCTGTGAATACCATATCGTGTCGGGTCTCCATCCCGACCTTCCCTTTGAATGGTACCTCGACATGCTCAGTGCGCTCAAAAAGGAATTCCCCCAAAGGCATCTCAAGGCATTTACAGCAGTTGAAATAGACTACCTCACGAAGCTTTCCGGTCTCAGTCTGACCGACACTCTGCTGAAGCTCCGGGAGGCGGGCCTCGGTTCGCTTCCGGGCGGCGGGGCGGAAATATTCAACCCCGGTGTGCGTAATATCCTCTGTGCGGAAAAAATAAGCGGCGACCGGTGGCTGGAAGTGATCGAGGCGGCTCACAAAATCGGCCTCAAGTCAAATGCAACCATGCTCTACGGACATATCGAATCCTGCGAGCACCGCGTTGATCATCTCGTCAAGCTCCGGGAACTTCAGGAAAGGACCGGCGGCTTCAACGCCTTCATCCCCTTGAGCTTTCATTCTCAGAACACCGAGATCAAGAAGTCCGCGTATACCACAGGCTTCGACGACCTGAAGACCCTCGCGGTCTCGCGCCTGCTCCTCGATAATTTCGATCACATCAAGGCGTACTGGGTCATGCTCGGCGAGAAGATCGCGCAGGTTTCGCTCAGCTTCGGCGTGGATGACCTGGACGGCACGGTGGTTGAAGAAAAGATCACCAAGGCCGCGGGCGGAACGACGGACGGCAGCATGGCCAAGGACGACATCGTCTACCTCATAAAACAGGCCGGCCGCATCCCTGTCGAGCGGGACACGGTCTACAACGTAGTGAAAGTGTGGAATTAAAAAAGATGAACGTCCGTTCGTCACGGCCCATATCGTATAGCCGTGTTCGGCTACGGCTGGATACGAACTACGTGACAGTAGCGGTCAACATACAGCAAACCGGTTGCCTTAATCCATAAATTTACAGATGAAAACCGATACAATCATATCAAAGGCGATGTCCGGCAAACGCCTCGACGCGGACGAAGGTCTTGCGCTGTTTCGTAAAGCCGACCTTTTGACCCTCGGTGAACTGGCGAACAGAGTTCGCAAGAGGCTCCACCCGGAGAGAATCGTTACCTTCGTCGTTGACCGCAATATTAACTACACGAACATCTGCGTGAACAAATGCAAGTTCTGCGCCTTTTACCGCGATGCGGACAGCCCCGAGGCGTACCTTCTGTCAAAGGAAGAGATATTCCGCAAGATTGAAGAAACGCTTGCACAGGGCGGCACACAGATCCTCATGCAGGGCGGCGTGCACCCGGACCTGGGCATAGAATACTTCGAAGACCTGCTCTCCTCCATCAAGAGCAGGTACACGATCCAGATACACTCTCTCTCGCCGTCCGAAATCTCTTACATCGCAAAACGGGCCGACCTCAGCGTTCTGGACACGCTCAAGCGTCTGCGGGCTGCCGGCCTGGACTCCATCCCCGGAGGGGGCGCCGAAATCCTCGTCGACCGGGTAAGAAAAAAGGTGAGCCCGAACAAGATCCGCTGGCGCCAGTGGGCGGAAGTCATGGAGACGGCCCACGGTCTCGGCATGATCACGACCGCCACCATGATGTTCGGAAGCGTTGAGACGGACAAAGAAATTGTCGAGCATCTCATCCGGCTCAGAGACCTGCAGGACAGAACGGGCGGATTCACCGCATTCATCCCCTGGACCTATCAGCCCGGCAATACGGAACTGGGAGGGCGGGCGGCCACTGCTGTCGAGTATCTTAAGACGCTCGCTGTCTCCCGCATCCTGCTCGACAACTTCCGCAATATTCAGGCGTCATGGGTGACCCAGGGCGCAAAAATAGCCCAGGTCGCGCTCGAGTTCGGCGCAAACGACTTCGGAAGCACCATGATTGAAGAAAATGTCGTGGCCGCTGCCGGAATTACGTTCAGAATGACGAGGCAGGAAATTATAAATCTGATAAAAGACGCAGGTTATACTCCTGCCCAACGTGACACAAAATACACCATTCTGAAAATAGAAAAGCAAAACTCCTGAAGCTACAAATGAAGATAGGTCAGAATGAGCAGCCGAATAAGAAAACGCCCGCGACAAAAGTTGCAATACTTCTATCCCGCAATTTTCGTGGCGAGCAGAAAATTTGCGATAAACTAAAGGCTTACCGCTCCTTTACACAAATTGTGTGGACAACCTGTTATTAACTCTGTGAATATCCTTTTTCCAGACGCGCTCTCTGCACGAAAAATGCAGATTGCATAATAAATAGGCACAAAATACGTAAATAAATTAATTACTTAGCAAGCAATAGCTGTCGTCGTGTTTTCATTGACCTCTGCAAGCGTGACTGTAATTACTTTGCCTATATTCTCTTTTTTCGCGCCCTCGATATGCACTCTTAAGTAATTGTCCGTTAGTCCCGTCAAGAGACCTGTCTCAGCGTCAATCTTGTCTTCCACTACCGCTTCCAATACAGATCCGGAACATCTTTTCCTGAACTCTAAATTTTTTCTACGCCCCAACTCTCTGAGTGCCTCGCTACGGCGTTTCTTCAACGGCTCAGGCACCTGGGTTTTCATCTCCGCTGCGACTGTACCCGGACGCGGCGAGTAACTGAAGACGTGCAGATGGGTGAGCGGCGATTCTTCGACAAGGCGAAGCGTGTTTTGGAACTCCCGGTCGCCTTCTCCGGGAAAACCTGCCATGACGTCAGATCCGAGCGCCACATCGGGCGCACTGCGTGCAATATTTCCGAGAAGATCGAGATAAAAGCCGGCCGTGTAGTTTCTTTTCATGGCTGTCAGTATCGCGTCATCACCGCTCTGAAGGGGGATATGCAAATGCCGGCACAAGCCCTTACCGAGAAGACCTATCATTTCGGAAGTGATCTCTCCGGGTTCGATTGAGCTCAGCCGTATTCGTGAGTTGCCGCGTTTTGCGAGAAGACTTGTAAGCAAGCCCGTGAGATCGGTCCCGTCTTTGAGATCCGTGCCGTACGTTCCTACGTGGATGCCCGTCAGCACGATTTCAGGGCATCCGGTTTTCACCAGGCCTTCGAATTCTTTATGGATGTCCTCCGGGATGACGCTGCGCGACCCGCCTCTGGCGAATGGGACGATACAATAAGAACATCTGTTGTCGCACCCGTCCTGAATCTTCAAAAACCCGCGTGTCCTGCTGCGGAGCGGCTTTGCGGGCGCTCCGGCCGCGGACTGTGTGGTCACGATGTCTGCGTCCATGACACGGGCCGGGAGAGATGCCTTGTCGCGGTTTCCGATTACCAGGTCGACGCCCGGTATTTTTCTTATCTCTTCCGGACGCGTTTCGGCATAACACCCGGTCACCACGATCCTGGCGGCGCCTTTCCCCCGCCGCGAAGCGGACCTGATCACCTGCCTGCACTGGTAATCGCTCTTTGCCGTCACTGAGCAGGTGTTGATGATGTAGACGTCCGCATCAGCGTCAAAGGGCACGATGGTATTGCCCCTGGATTGGAGTTCCTGGCGCATTAGGTCCGTTTCGTACTGGTTAATCTTGCACCCCAGTGTAGAAAAGGCTATTCGCATAGTTCTCCGAAAAACGAATTCGTTCCGGCAGAGGTAATTTTGACCCTCACGAGCGTGCCGATCGATGAGGCCGAGCCTTTGACGTTCACGACCTTGTTCCCTCTCGTTCTGCCGGTGAGCATTTCGCCCCGCTTGCTGTATCCATCGATAAGGATCTCCCGGGTAGTGCCGACGTATTCGTTATTTTTTCTGGTCGTGATCCCTTTCTGAATATCAAGCACCTTGGTGAGCCTCGCCTCTTTTACTTTTTCCGGGATATGGTTGGAAAGCTTGAGCGCCGCCGTCCCGGGACGCCGGGAATATTTGAACGCAAAAATTCCGTCATATTGTACCCGCTTCAGAAGATCTACGGTTACGGCGAAGTCCTCTTCCGTTTCCCCCGGGAAACCTACGATAATGTCCGTGCTCAACACAATCCCTGGTACGGCGCTCCTGAGACGCTCCACTTTGTCAAGGTAATCCGCACGCCCGTACTTCCTGTTCATGGCGGAAAGTATCCTGTCGGAACCGCTCTGGACCGGCAAGTGAAGGGATTCGCACACTTTCGGGAGGTCACGAATGGCGGCAATGAGTTCATCGGACAGGTCTCTGGGATGAGAGGTCACGAACCTGACGCGTTCGATCCCGGAGATGTCGTTCACCATGTGTAACAGCCGTGGAAAACTTATGTCGACGCCCAGCCCCCTGCCGTAGGAGTTCACGTTCTGTCCGAGAAGAGTGACTTCCTTATAGCCCTGCTCTGCGAGCCCGCGCACCTCTTCGACGATGTCCTCGGGCGGCCGCGACCGCTCCCTGCCCCGGAGATAGGGCACGACACAGTAGGTGCAGAAGTTATCGCACCCGTACATGATCGACACCCAGGCCTTCACCTTGTCGTTGCGCAGCGCTGGCATGCGCTTCCGGTGGTATTCGGGATCCCCCGAAGTTTCGACGATAGGCGATAAACGCGCCCGTCTCTTCTCGACAATTTCGGAGACTCGGGCGATGTCCGATGGACCGAATACCATGTCGACGTAAGGCGCGCGGGACAGGATCTTCTCACCTTCCTGCTGGGCAATGCAGCCCGCGACGGCTATCGTGAGCCCCGGCCTCGTGTCCTTGAGATGCTTGAGTCTGCCGAGTTCGCTGTAAAACTTCTGTTCCGCCTTTTCACGGATGCTGCACGTGTTGAGAATGACGATGTCCGCGTCTTCGGGCACGGCTGCGGGTGCATAGTCCCGGCCTTCGAGAATGCCCGACATCCTCTCGGAATCGTGCTCGTTCATCTGGCAGCCGAAGGTAATGATATGGTAAGACTTCATGAAAATATTATAGTACGACGTGGAGAGTTAAACAACAGTTATCTGCGGAAACATGATTAAGTTCTTATTGCGGCGAAACTCCTACGTGGGCAGCAGGGAAAACCGGACGGCGTCTCCCCTCTTTATACCGAGCGCTGTGCGGGCATTCTGTTTGAACATGAAAATCTCGACGTATCCTGAGCTGTTGATGATGACTCCCGGTTCTCCGGCGGCGGCCTCGGCATAAAACTTTCTCAGGCCCTTGGCCTCCTTGCCCGCGACCGAGACGCTCACCGGACCCGGCTCCACTCCTTCCGGCAGGAGCGATTGAATGTCTTTGTAGGTTATACTCGTGATTACATTGCCGAAGCGGTCGATGTGGACGACGTGGCCTTCAATGCCGTTCGCAGCCTTCTTCGGGACCGGGACGTTTAATTTTACGTAGTCCGTGATTTCGTCGCCGAAATTGCCCGACGGAATGCCTTTCGAAAGCCATGCCGCCACGGGAGCGAAGATGTCCCTTCCGTGAAATGTCGGCCCAGGGCTGGGAAGGTAGTAATGACTCGCCGTGATATGATGCACCCTGGTCCTTTCCGCTTCCGGATAAATAAGGCTGAACAGCCCGTTGTCGGGCCCGACGAAGTAATAACTCTCGGTCACGACGATGATGGGCTTCCGGCCGCTTCCCACGCCGGGGTCGACGACCGCGAGGTGCACCGTTCCTTTCGGGAAATAGCTGTATGCTCCCTTCAATGTAAACGCCGCCTCCCAGACGTCCTGCGGCCCGATTTCATGAGATATGTCGACAATCTGCGCCTGAGGATTGATCTTCAGGATAACGCCTTTTACACTCCCCGCAAAGCTGTCCCTGGAACCGAAGTCGGTCGTCAGAGTTATGATTGAAGACATTGTTCCTCCGGGAAGGTTTGCGGATTGCGAACAACGAACGAAATAATATCAGTCCATACGGGCTTTGTCAACACGAAGTGTGGCGACAGCGATCCTCATTTTTTTGACGACCGCTCCCGGCGGGGTACTTAAAACTGCTGCAAGAAAAAGAATGGATCAGGACGGAAGGGTCTTCTGCACGGTAGAGGAGAGTTTTATTTCAATGACTGGGCGAGACTCTCGAATTCGCGAGCGTCGTACCGGAGCATTCCCAATATGGGAGCCCCCGTAATTTTTCCTATCACGGCGGGGCTCGTCTTTTCCGCCGCGCCGCAACGATATTTCCGTGAATAATTTATTATTATGCCGGCGATAGTGAGCCCCCGCTTCTCCAGAGCGGAAACGGTCAGCAGGGTGTGGTTGATCGTGCCAAGGCCGGGTCTCGCAACGACCACGACGGGCAGTCCGAGGGCCTTCGCGAGATCAAGGTAGAGATATCTTTCCGACAGCGGCACCATGATGCCTCCCGCTCCTTCGACGATCATGAACTCGTGTTTTCTGCAAAGCTTATGGAAGGCGTCGAGAATTCTACCGGGATTAATTTTTCTCCCCTCCAGCCCGGCCGCCACTGCCGGTGCAAGGGGCTCGCGAAACCGGTATGGATTTATGAGAGAAAGAGAATCCCGGACCCCAGCGGCATTTGTAAGACGGACTGCGTCAGAAGGTACGAGCCGCCCGTTCCGCGTTCGGCACCCGGTTTCCGCAGGTTTCATGACCCCTACGTCGACACCCGCCGATCTCAGCGCTGCCGCAATGCCTGCGGCCACGTACGTCTTTCCCACGCCGGTATCGGTGCCGGTGATGAAGATGCCTTTGTCCATTATCGTACACGTAATTCGGTAACGAAGCCCGTATCGTGGCCCGGATAACGGCAACGTCAAAACACGAACGACGTAGCCGCCTGACGAAACGGGCATCGCAACCGTAACCGCTTACTCGGTTCCGGTCTCACACCACCCTGCTGTCGAGATTGAACACCTGTCCGGAAACATTCTTCATGGACGACAGATGATAGATGAAGTCGGCCACTTCTTCCGGTTCGGAAACCCTTCCCAAGGCATTTTCATTAATAACGCGCTCCCGAACGGTCGATAAAATATTCCCGCCCATACCGGTAGGGATATATCCGGGCAACACTGCATTCACCTTGATATTGAATCGGCCGAATTCTCTGGCCGCAGTCTTCGTCAGCGCGATGAGCCCGGCCTTTGACGAGGCATAGTTCGCCTGGCCTGCACGGCCCTGTATGCCGACGATTGACGAGATGTTTATGATATGGCCGCAACGGCGCTTCATCATGATTTTTGATACAGCGCGCATGCAATTAAGCGCGCCTTTAAGGTTGGTGTCGATCACATCGTCCCAGTCCTGCTCGGACAGGCGGACAAGCAGGCCGTCCTTTGTGAGCCCTGCATTGTTCACCAGGACGTCTATCGTGCCCCAGCGCTCCGTGATCGACTTTGCCATGCAGTCAACTTCGGAGGCCGCCCTCACGTCGGCTTGATATAAGAAGACCTCGCCTCCCGCGCGTACCACAGCGTCCGCGGCTGCCGAAGCTTCCTGTTGCCGGGAAAGATAATTGACCACCACTCTGTCAGCAGCTCTCCCGAATCGGAGAGCGATTTCCCTTCCCAGTCCTCGGGAGGCGCCGGTCACGACGACCACCCGCTTATTATCGGTGTGGACCATCCGTGAGATATCCTTCCTGTTTTAATCGGCCGAAAGCGTCGATTGCTGCGGTGATATCGCCGGCGTCATGCGTCGCCATGACTGTGGTCCTGATCCTGGCTTCGCCTTCTGCAACGGTCGGCGGTCTTATCGCCGTGGCATAGACGCCGTATTCCAGCAACTTCTTTCCCGCTTCGAGCGTCTTTTCATTGTTGCCGAACATGATAGGAATGATCGGCGTTTCGGACGCGCCCGTGTCGATCCCGAGAAGCTTCAGACCCGCTGTGAGCCTATTCCGGTTGTTCCACAGCCTCCTTCTCAGTTCCGGCTCTTTTTCCACAATATCGATCGCCGCAATCGAGGCTGCGCAGACGGGCGGAGGCAATGCCGTACTGAAGATAAAGCTTCTGGCGGTGTTTGCGAGATAGGTAATCAGATCCTTGCTGCCAGCCGCGTACGCGCCGAACGAACCCAGCGCTTTGCCGAGAGTCCCCATTTGAATATGCACGCGATCAGCCAACCCGAAGTGTTCTACGGTGCCTCTGCCGTTTTCTCCGAGCACCCCGGTGGCGTGTGCATCGTCGACCATGAGGATCGCGCCGTATTTCTCGGCCAGAAAAACGATCTCCGGAAGCGGAGCCACGTCGCCGTCCATACTGAATACTCCGTCGGTCACAATGAGCTTTCTCCGGGCGCGTCTATATTTCTTCAAAATCTTTTCAACATAGGTTGCATCTTTGTGCGGATACACGCAAGATTTCGCTCTGCTCAGACGGCAGCCGTCAATGATGCTGGCGTGGTTCAGGCTGTCGCTCAGAATCACATCGCCTTCACCGGCTACGGCGGGTATGATGCCCGTATTCGCCGCATACCCTGAATTGAACACAAGCGCTGCTTCCGTATTTTTAAATAAGGCGATGCGCCTCTCCAGTTCCTCGTGCAGGACGCTCGTGCCCGAAATCAGACGAGACGCGCCGGACCCGAAGCCGTATCGCTCCATTGCAGTGCGAGCCGCTTCACGGAGTGCCGGGCGTCCCGCGAGTCCTAAATAATCGTTCGAACATAAAAGGACCAGGCTTTTGCCGCATATCGTGACCCTCGGCCCGTCGTAGGACTGCACGGCATTCAGTTGCCTGAGCGAATGTTTTTTTTCTAATTGTGAAAGCTCGTGTTCGAACATAAATTTCTTTTTACCCCGTTAGAGAAAGCCGTCATGCCTATGGCCTGATTGATTTCTACCAAATGAATTTGTGGTGAAAGCCTCAATATATAAGCGTTAGAGGACTTGTTCTCTAACGGGGTTTACGCTCCCTGCATGTCGGCTTGTGCATCGTGTTTTATGAGACGGAACAATTCGTGGGCATCCCCTGCCGATCTGCATGTTCCCGCCTCCGCGATACGTACTGCAGCTTTCTGGAGATATTCAATGAGTGCGTCCGTATTCAGCGCATCCCCGTTCACAAAGAAGGCCCGCCCGCCTCGGGGATCGCCGTACTCCTTGAGAAACGGAAATCGTACGTATCCGGTTCGGATCGATGCCACGTATCCGGCGGTATAATCGGGGTCGTCCGACCAGCAGAGTTCCGCTACCATGGCGGGAGCGTGCGCTACTTTCGTTGCAAGCGCGAGCGCCTCCTTTGTCCTGAAGTGAGTGAGACCCGCGTCGGCAAGCAGAAGGTCAATTCTGTTCGATGCCGGTTCGGTCCAGTCGAATCTCGATGCCCGCACTCCCCGTTCGCGGTCAGGTTCAAGCCGTTCCCCGGTGCGGGCGTCCATGATCATCGCCCCGCGCATATTTTCCCCCGAAAGCGCCGCTCCCGTGCTTATGAGGCGCATGGCGTCTTCCACAGCCTTTTCCGAAACGCCCGCCATCTCGAGGGTCTTCAAAGCGGCTTCTCTGCTTTCACTCACTCCCTGGACAGTCAATGTAACAAGGTCTAGCGCTTTGAGGGCAATCAGAGATCCGGCGGAGAGAGCGTCTACACCGAGAACGATCCGGTCGGGAAGAGAACCTTTTCCCAAGGCGCGGGCGACGAATTCATGCGCTGTGTCTTCCAGTTTTTCGATTGGAATTATCCTCTCGGCGCCCGAGAGGTGCCGGCTTCCGACCGATGCGCGCATGCGTATACTGTAGAGTTTTTCCTGTGTCATAGGGTCTTATATCGTAAGCCCAAGGTCCTGCAGCATCCTGAGGTCGTCCCGGGGATTCAGGCCCGTAGTCGTAAGGTAATTGCCGATCAGGAAACCGTCGGCGCCGGCCACGAATATCATGGGATGAAGCTGTCCGAGCGCATGTCCCCGCCCGCCGCAAATACGTATTTCCTTGTCGGGCAATATGAGACGAAACAGCGCTATGGAGAGAAGCGCCTCGAGTGGCGCGATCGCCCGCACATGTTCGAGCGGCGTGCCCGGAATCGGCATGAGAAAGTTGATGGGAACGGAGTCGACGCCGATCTCACGGAGCGTGAAAGCCATCTGGATCCTGTCGTCCATGCTCTCACCCATCCCAAGGATGCCGCCACTGCACGCAGACAGGCCGAGCGAGCGGGCATGGCAAAGGAGTTCTATACGCTCATCGAATGTATGCGTGCTGCAGATCCGGGGGAAGAAGCTCCGGGACGTCTCGATGTTGTGGTGGTAACGGTGAAGTCCGGCTTCTTTCAGATAAGCAAGTTGATCCTTCGTGAGGGTCCCGAGCGTGGCGCAGGGAGAAAGGCCGGTATCCCGTACCCGTCTGATTCCCTTCGCGATGTTTTCGAGATCGGCGTCCGAATAGATGCCTCGTCCGCTCGTAACGATGCAGAACCTTCGCGCTCCGTTCTTTTGTGCGCTCTCCGCGGCTTCCGTCATCCGGTCAGGCGTAATGAGCGGATATACCGGCGCGCCCGTCGAATAGCGAGCAGACTGAGCACAGAAAGCACAGTCTTCGCCGCACGCGCCGGATTTCGCGTTCACGATCGAGCAGAGGTCCGCCTTCATACCCCGGTAATGCTCACGAACTCGTCCTGCCGCGGCACACACATCGAACAGATCAGCCCCGGTCGCCAGTGAAAGCTGTTTCACCTCGTCGTAATGAACGCCATGACCGCCCAGAACCGCATCGAGGACCGCGGCTATTCTTTTCTCGAGGGCGATATTCATCAAGGCTATCTTTAACATGACGGGAACATAATTGTCAACCATTTTATTCCGCATAGGTTAACAACTAAACAGGAGTAACGTGCCGGCAACTATACGCGCAAACAGCCTGTTCTTTTGGACGGAGACACGATGTTGTTCAAGAACCCGGTCCCTTTCACGAGCAACGGCAAGGTTCATGAACAAGGGCCGAGCGTCGCGGAGTCCCGTCCAAGAAGGCTCTTGACTTTAACAGGTTGATTGGAGTATATTTTAAACAAAAGAATGTCAGCCGAGAATGAATCCAGATCGTGAAGGCGGATACAATTCATGATGTTTGAAAAATTTACCGAAAGAGGAAGAAAAGTAATCGTTTATGCCCGTGAAGAAGCCGAGCGTCTCCAGAACGATTATCTCGGCACGGAGCATATCCTGCTCGGGACGCTGCGGGAAGAAGACGGCATACCGGTCTCCGTGCTCCGCAAAATGGGGATTGATGTAGATCAGATCCGAATGGAAGTCGAACGCAACCTCCCGTCCAGCGGGAACACCCTCACGTTCGGCGATATCCCCTTTACCCCCCGTGCAAAAAAAGTCCTCGAATATGCTGTTGAGGAAGCACGACTCCTCGGCCACAATTATATCGGCAGCGAACATCTCCTCCTCGGACTCATCCGCGAAGAGGAAGGCATCGGCGGCAAGATACTCCGCAGCTTCGGCGTCAATCTGCTCGGCTCGCGACAGCTTGTCATCAATTATCTCCGCCGCGCGGCCACCCAGGTGAGCGCCAAAAAGAGTCCGACTCCCGCGCTCGACGAGTTCAGCAGGGACCTTACGCTCCTTGCCAAGAGCGGTAAACTCGATCCGGTCATTGGTCGGGACCAGGAGATAGACCGCCTGCTGCAGATCCTCTCCCGGAGAACCAAGAACAATCCAGTGATCATCGGCGAACCCGGCATCGGGAAGACCGCCATCGTCGAAGGGCTCGCGCAGCGTATCATCAATTCCGATGTTCCGGAAAACATACTGAACAAACGCGTGGTATCGCTCGACCTCGGCGCTCTGATTGCGGGAACCAAGTACCGCGGACAGTTCGAGGAGCGCCTCAAGATCGTCATGAAGGAAATCGTCCAGGCCGAC